>DASTNL010000072.1:0-21268 GCA_035720905.1 Microbacteriaceae bacterium | reverse complement strand
CCCGGACCCGTTCTCTCCACTGACCTCGTTCTTTCTGTCGACCCGTCGACCCCGCGAACCGTGAACCACCGGTACGTCTCACTTTCGTCATCACGGGGTGTGGAACCACACTCCGTTACATTCGGCCACGATTATACAACGGCGTGAAGTAATCGTTATACGATACATGTTGGTGCCGGTGCGTTGGACCAGTCGCCTTATCGTCTGGTGGGCCGTCCGGTCGGAGACGGAGGTCTCGTGTCTGTGACCGGGCGAACGGATGTCAGCGACCGCGACTATGCCAAGCTCCTCAGGCTGCGCACGCGGCTGCGTGAGTTCGAGTACTGGAGCGCGCAACAGGCGGCTGCACGGGGTCTGACGTCGGCGCAGCACCAGCTGATGTTGGCCGTCCGCGGCCATAAGGGGGACAAGCCTCCCACGATCGGGCAGATCGCCGGCTATCTCATGATCGGCCATGCGGCCGCTGTCGGGCTGGCCGACCGCACCGAGGCGCTCGGTCTTGTGTGCCGCCACCGCGACCGGGATGATCACCGGATCGTCCGGCTCACCTTGACCGCGGTGGGGGCCGAGAAGCTCGCGGAGCTGACCGGCGCACACCTCGCGGAACTCGACCACATCGAACCGCTCTTGGCTGAGCTGTACGGCGACCTCAATTCCTGATCGCGGGCGATGCTCGCCGTAGACTCCCGCGTACCACCCCGCCGTACGGCGACCTCGACTCCTGATCGTCGCCGATCGCGTCGTAAATTCCCGCGCACCACCCCGAGTAGACGGAGAGGAACCCGACATCGTGATTGAGACATACGGACGATGGCCGCGCGTCGCAGCGGCTGCGCTCTGCCCGGCATGGGCGGCGGCGCTCGCCAACAGGCGCCGGCTGGCCCGCGACGGCGGATGGGTCGCAGGGCTCGCCTTGCCCATCCTCTTGGCGCATCAGACCGAGGAATGGGTGAGGCCGGGCGGCTTCTTGCCGTTCGCCAACAAGCGGCTGCTCGGCTCGCGCCGGCCCGATTGGCCGCTGACGAGGCGCGTCGGCTTTCACGTGAACGTGACGGCCGGGTGGGGCAGTGCGGTCGCGGGGATGTTGCTGTGGAAGCGCAGCCCCGGTGTCGCCGCGGGCGTTGTCGCGATGGAGGCCGGCAACGTCGCCATGCACGCCGGCATGGCGGTTCGGCAGCGTCGATACAACCCGGGCCTTGCCACGGCCGTCGTGTTGATGGCCCCGCACGCCGTCGCCTCCGCCCGATGGTTGGCGCGCTCCGGCCGCATGAGCCGGGGCGGAACCGCCATGGCGGCGCTGATCGGTGCTGCCTTCGCCGCACTACCCGTCTCGATGAAGCTGCGCATGCGTGACGGACGGCACTTGAGGCCCCCGTCGCCCGCGACGGCGAGTGAGATCTGAGTGCGCAACATGATGTAGCTATACGTCACACGCTGTGCCCACGGCCCGAGACGACGGTGCACCACTATTCCCGGTGTGGGGTATCTTGCGGCGCGTCTGACTCTCGCCCCGAGCGTGTATAAGGCAAGGGCCGACGCCAGTTCTCTCGTTTCGGGTCTCAAGACACTGACCCGCGAATACGAGACCGGTGGTGGGACATGGCAGTCCTGCGGCGGTCCTGTCACAACGAGGGGAACGTCTCTCACGACCTCACAAGTCGAATTCTGCTCGATACCAGGCAAGTCGGCAGAGGTATGCGGGGCTGGATTCGAAGGGTGTAGACCGCTACGACACAGCCCATGGGGTCACGGAGTAGCGTGAGCCGATGCGGCTCTACAGGGGGACGGTGGTGTCCGCTTCGGACCCATCTGTGGACATCGTTTTTGCCGACGAAACGCACGACCTCGTGATCCTCCGACTGCGTGGCGGCACCCGAGAAGAGATGCTCGGTGGTCGCCACGCCATCTTGCGCAGCACAGCCTCGCGCCCGGACTACGTCGTGACCGATGATCGCGGCGTTACGGTCGCGGTGCGGGAATCCATCGATTACAGCGCCAACCTCCCGGGCACGCTTGAAGTGATCGTCCCTTCCCCGAGCCGGCTCAATCTTGCCGGCATCCTCACCCTGACCTCCAGGTCAGATCCGATCACGATCACGTTCTCGCTACAGCCCTTGTGACGACGCCGGCTTGTGGCCTGCTCGCCGCCCTACGTGAGTCGTTTTGCGCCCTCCCAGTCGCCGCCAGCCGCCCGGGAGGCAACGGACCTCGGGTGCTGGGTCGGCCGCGTGGTCTTGTCGCTGGTCTCTCTGGCGGCCATGGTGGTCGCCGCGATCGTGGCGATACGGGCCCGCTCAGCTCCCTCCTTCCAACCATGCATGCCGGGTGGATCGTGATCGGCGCGACTGTCGCGGTCGGCGCCGCCTACCTCCTGGCAGCGCTTCCTCGCGAAGGCCGCCGACTGACGACCGGGTGAGGCGAGGCGGCGCACAGGCCGCAAGTCTGCGCACGCCCAGACGGCGCGAATCGACAGCGTACGTTGTCGTGTGGGCTGAGAGACGCAGACCTCACGTGCTCGCTGTCACTCGTCGTCGGGTTGCCAGCGGAGCAGGTCGCCGGGCTGGCATTGGAGAACGCGGCAGATGGCGTCGAGTGTGGTGAAACGCACCGCCTTGGCGCGGCCGTTCTTGAGGACGGCGACGTTGGCCGGGGTGATGCCGATCGCACTCGCGAAGTCGCCGACGGACATCTTCCGGCGGGCGAGCATGACGTCGAGGTCGACGATGATCGCCATCAGATGACCTCGGCGAGTTCGCTGCGCAGGTTCGTCGCGTTGCGCAACAGACCGCGCAACACGATGACGAGCAGCACGAATGTGGCGCCGCATATCACGGTGGCCCCGACGACGAGCTCGATGCTCGGTGAGTCGAGCCGGGGCTGGAGGACGAACACCGCGTGTGCACCGAAGGCCACGACGAGTGCCAGCGCCGTGAGTGAGGCGCCGATGATCGCGTCTACCCATCGAAAGGCGTTCTCGGTGAAGATCGCGTCGCGGCTCACCATGGACACCAGCATCCAGGTGGCAGTGAGGGCCACCTCGAAACACGCGCCGACGATGATTCCCGCGACGGCGTAGGGAACGCTCGCCGACGGCATGTCCGACACGGTGCCGAGCTCGGCGGCGAACTCGGGGATGACGAGCACCTGTGCGGCGAGCGTGCCCAACGCGATCAGCCCGATGAAGACGCGAATGAAAACGATGATGACTTGACTCACACTATCGATTATGGGTAAATACCGATCGTATATCAATAGCTATTTATCGAAGGAGCCTGTGATGAGTGAGACTTCGAGCGTGACACGGCCGCCGTGCACGACTGGTGCCGCGCACGACCTCCTGGTGTGTGACGTCGAACCGTGCGACGAAGCCTATCCTCCCGGTTTCCAGGTCTGGGTGGACTATTTTCAGGCGAATCCGGAGCGGCAGCGGCGGCTCGAACGAGCGTGGGATCCCGCCGCGCCCGTTGTGTTGACGACGAGGCAGCGGCGGGCACTGGTGCGCTCCTTTCAGCGCTTCGAACTCGGGGAGGGCGGTGACGGCGTGCATCTCCTGGCGAAGGCGCGCGCGGCGGGCGACCCCGCATACACGCGGGCGTTGGAGCTGCTCGTGGTCGAGGAGCAGAAGCATTCCGCCCTGTTCGGTGTCGGGCTGCGCCGCATGAAGGCGCCGTCGCTGCGAGGGCACTGGTCCGACGTCGCCTTCACGCGCCTGCGTCGGCTGCTCGGGCTGCGTACGGAGCTCGCGCTGTTCTTGATCGCCGAGGCGGTGGCGATCGAGTATTTCGAAGCTCTTGCAGACAGCGCACCTGACCCGGTGCTGCGCGGTATCGGTGAACGCATTCGCACCGACGAACGTGAGCATCTTCGATTCCAGGTGGACAGGCTGCGGGTCGGATTCGCAGACGCCTCTCGTGTGACGAAGGCGATCGCAGGCGCCGCATGGTGGGTTGTCGCGGTCGGTGCCGCGAGCGTGCTCTGCGTCGACCATGCCGCGGCGCTACGGATATGTGGCCGGCGGCCAGTCGCCTATTGGGGGCGAGCGTTGCGGCGATTCCGCGGTCTCGCGCGCTCGGCCCTGAGCATTCCCCGTGACCTGGGCACCGCATCGGCGGGCCGGAGTCGTGTCTTCCTGCTGGGCCCCGGGGTGCGTGTTGCGGGCGACGGCGGTCACGATGGCCCTTCCGTCGGTCGTGCGGCGCGGGCAACCGGCGTGGCCCTCTGATAGCGAACAGGCGGGTGGATCCGCCCGGCCGTCTCGCTGGCCGACCGGTTTCGTCGCGACTCTCGTCGCCGCGCCGACCGCCGTGCCGCCGAGTCGATACCTCGAGTGCCAGGCAGCCACCGGTTTCCGCGTCATTCCGAGAGGCGCGGCCTGTGTGGTGGGCGATACTGGGTTCGAACCAGCGCGAGAATCTTGGGGCGGGAGCATCGCTCCCGCCGATTCTCGCGAGGTCACTGGTTTTCCCGTCATTCCGAGAAGCGCCGCCTGTCTGGTGGGCGATACTGGGTTCGAACCAGTGACCTCTTCCGTGTGAAGGAAGCGCGCTACCACTGCGCCAATCGCCCGCGCCGCACGCCTGCGGCCCGCCCACCGATCATAGCGGAAGTCGACCGTGCGGCCGGCGCCCCCTCCCTGCGGGTAGCCGCGCATCCTCTTCTGCTCCCCGTCTGCGGGTGCGGCGCCTATTGTCGAGGCCGCCTAGACCGCCGCCCGGCGTGGGGCTGGGGGGCGCTGCGCGCCCGGATCGATGACTGCCGTATCTGGGCGACCCTTGACGCACACGGCGTGCTCGCCGACGTGTGACGACCGGTCGCAGGGCGACGCTCCAGCGTTTGGAAAAAGCTCGCGTTTTCGGTTAGAGTCACTAAGCACGCGGAAACATGCATGCGGATGTGGCGCAGTGGTAGCGCATCACCTTGCCAAGGTGAGGGTCGCGAGTTCGAATCTCGTCATCCGCTCGAGGGGTCCACGATTCTGTGCCCTCTTGTTCGGTGGCGAACTCGAAACGGTGGATTGGCCGAGAGGCGAGGCAGCGGCCTGCAAAGCCGTATACACCGGTTCGAATCCGGTATCCACCTCTCCAGCCGAGAGATATCAAGACTGGGCGATTGGCGCAGTGGTAGCGCGCTTCCCTGACACGGAAGAGGTCACTGGTTCGAACCCAGTATCGCCCACCGAACGTGTCGGGCGTCTGGCCGCGGTAGCCTGCAGTTATGGCAGAAGACCCGCGCGAGTGGAACCGTTCCATCATCGAAGAGTTCCGTTCGGGCGGCGGCACGACCCGTATCTTCGGTCGCAACCTTGTGCTGCTACACCACCGGGGTGCGAAGACCGGCACGGAACGGGTCACGCCGCTCATCGCTCGGCACCCCGACCCGTCGACCTGGCTGCTCTCGGCCTCCGCCAACGGGGCGCCACACAATCCGGCCTGGTACCACAACCTCGTCGCCCACCCCGACGACGTACAGATCGAGACGCCCGACGACGGCACTGTGCCGGTGCGGGCTGAAGACCTCTCCGGCCCGGCGCGAGAGAAGGCATGGGCGCAGTTCGTCTCGTTCAGTGACCGATACACCGGGTATCAAGAGAAGACGACCCGCACGATCCCGGTCCTCGCGCTGCACCGACAGTAGCGCCAGCCCTCGCGGGCCTCTCGCCTTCGGCCACCCACTACAGTGAGAAGGTCGGGCAACAGAGAGGCAGACGGGTGGCAGACGGGTTCGAGCTTTTCACGGACCGCACGGTCGTGGCGATGCGGGTCAACGGTATTCTCAAAGACCTTGCCGCCACCGTGACACCGCAAGACACCGTGGAACCCGTCACGATCACCTCTCCCGACGGTCTGGCGATCCTTCGGCACTCGGCCGCCCACGTTCTGGCGCAAGCGGTCCAATCTGTGAATCCGGAGGTGAAGCTCGGCATCGGCCCGCCGATCGCCGACGGCTTCTACTATGACTTCGACGTGGCGGCCCCGTTCACGCCCGACGACTTGAAGGCACTCCGCAAGGCGATGGAGCGCATCGTGCGGCAGGGCCAACGCTTCGTGCGCCGGGTCGTCACCGAAGACGAAGCCCGGGCGGAGCTCGCCGACCAGCCGTACAAGATCGAGCTCATCGGGTTGAAAGCACATGTCGCGAATGCGACCGACAACGAGAGTGTCGAGGTCGGCGCCGGCGAGCTGACGATGTACGACAACGTCGACCCGGCGACCGGCGAGACCGTCTGGAAAGACCTCTGCCGCGGCCCCCACCTGCCTAACACCCGCATGATCGGCCGGGCCTTCGATCTCATGCGGGTCGCCGCCGCCTACTGGCGCGGCAGCGAGAAGAACCCGCAGTTGCAGCGCATCTATGGCACGGCGTGGGCCTCGAAAGACGATCTCAAGGCGTATCAGGCGCGGCTGGAAGAAGCCGCGAAGCGCGACCACCGCAAACTGGGCGCTGAACTCGACCTGTTCAGCTTCCCCGACGAGATCGGTTCGGGCCTTGCCGTCTTCCACCCCAAGGGCGGCATCGTGCGTGCCGAGATCGAGGGCTACCTGCGCACCCAGCTGCTCCGCAACGGCTACGAGCTCGTCTCGACCCCGCATATCACCAAAGGCCATCTCTTCGAGATCAGCCAGCACCTCAATTGGTACAAGGAGGGGATGTTCCCCCCGATGCACCTCGACGAGGAGCGCGACGAGGCGGGCAACATCACCCGGCAGGGACAGGACTACTACCTGAAGCCCATGAACTGCCCCATGCACAACCTCATATTCCGGGCGCGCGGGCGCAGCTACCGCGAGTTGCCGCTGCGCCTGGCGGAGTTCGGCACGGTCTACCGATACGAGAAGAGCGGCACGCTCGCCGGCCTCACCCGGGTGCGCGGCCTCACGCAAGACGACGCCCACGTCTACGTCACCGAAGACCAGGTGAAAGACGAGGTCGCGGGGCAGTTGCGGTTCATGCTCGCCACCCTGCGGGGTTACGGGCTCGACGACTTCTACCTGGAACTGTCGACGAAGGATCCCGAGAAGTATGTCGGCAGCGACGCGGTGTGGGAGGCCGCGACCGAGACGCTGCGCGAGGTCGCGCTCGGCTCCGGCCTGGAGCTTGTGCCCGATCCGGGTGGGGCCGCCTTCTATGGCCCGAAGATCTCCGTGCAGGCGAGGGATGCAATCGGTCGCACGTGGCAGCTCTCCACGGTGCAACTCGACTTCAACCAGCCGGAGCTCTTCGACCTGCAATACACGGCGCCTGACGGCAGCCGCAAAAGGCCCGTCATGATCCACCGGGCGCTCTTGGGGTCGATCGAGCGCTTCTTTGCGATCCTGCTCGAGCATTACGCCGGCGCCTTCCCCGTGTGGCTCGCGCCCACCCAGGCGGTGGGGATCCCCATCGCGGACCACCATCGTGACTATCTGGCCGGCATTCTGGGCAGGCTTCGCGAGCGCGATGTGCGTGCGGTGCTCGACGACTCCGACGATCGCATGCAGAAGAAGATTCGCACTCACACCCGCCAGCGCGTGCCCTACCTTTTGATCGCCGGCGACGAGGACCAAGCGGCGGGCACCGTCAGCTTCCGGTTCCGCGACGGCTCACAGCGCAACGGCGTACCCGTCGACGAGGCGATCCGGCGCATCACGCAGACGATCGACGCGCACGAGCAGGTCGTGACCGCGTGGCCGGCGTAGCAGAAGGTCGAACGGGGCTCGGCACGACGGCCGACCTCTCGGGTTCCGGCGAGCCGGTGATCGACGTCGTCGATCCCGGCCGCCTGACCGGTGTGCCCGACGAGTTCCAGCGCCTGTGGACCCCGCACCGCATGGCCTACATCGCTGAGGGCGCCGACCACACCGCCCACGGTTGCCCCTTTTGTGCAGCCCCGTCCCGCAGCGACGAGGCTGCACTCATCGTGTATCGGGGCAAGAGCGCCTATGCGCTCCTCAACCTCTACCCTTACAACAGCGGGCATCTGCTCGTCTGCCCGTATCGGCACGTCGCGTTGTACGACGAGGCGAGCGCCGAGGAGGTGGCCGAGATCGGCGAGATCACGCAGACGGCGATGCGGGTCATCCGCCAGGTGAGCGCGAACGACGGGTTCAACATCGGTATGAACCAAGGCCGGGTGGCGGGTGCCGGCATCTCCGAGCATCTGCACCAGCACATCGTGCCCCGGTGGGCGCACGACGCGAATTTTCTGCCGATCATCGCGAAGACGAAGGCGCTGCCGCAACTCTTGGGAGAGATGCGCGACGCGATCGCGGCCGCGTGGCCGAAAACAGCCGCAGAGTAAACTGAGAACCCGCCGGGCGGTGTGGCATACGGCACGGCCTGGCGGTTCGCTTGGCCTGACCCGAGGACGAGGAGTGATGGTGGCGCAGGAGAACGCGGTAACGGGCAGTGAGACGAAGTTCGGCTCGAACCGCGTCAAGCGAGGCCTTGCCGAGATGTTGAAGGGCGGCGTCATCATGGATGTCGTCACTCGGGAGCAGGCGCGGATCGCGGAGGATGCGGGCGCGGTGGCGGTCATGGCGTTGGAGCGCGTGCCGGCCGATATTCGCGCTCAAGGCGGCGTCGCACGCATGAGTGATCCCGACCTGATCGAGGGCATCATCGATGAGGTGTCGATTCCCGTCATGGCGAAGGCTCGCATCGGCCATTTCGTCGAGGCGCAGGTCTTGCAGGCCTTGAACGTCGACTACGTCGACGAATCCGAGGTGTTGAGCCCCGCCGACTACGTGAACCACATCGATAAATGGCGTTTCACGGTGCCGTTCGTGTGTGGCGCGACGAACCTGGGGGAGGCGTTGCGGCGCATCACCGAGGGGGCGGCGATGATCCGTTCCAAGGGTGAGGCGGGCACCGGTGACGTCTCCGAGGCGACCAAGCATATGCGTAAGATCAGTGCCCAGATCAAGGCGTTGACGGCGATGAGTGACGACGAGTTGTACGTCGCGGCGAAAGAGTTGCAGGCACCCTACGGCCTCGTGCAAGAGGTCGCGTCGCTCGGCAAGCTCCCGGTCGTGCTTTTCACGGCGGGTGGCATCGCGACGCCCGCCGACGCGGCGATGATGATGCAGTTGGGCGCCGACGGCGTGTTCGTCGGTAGCGGCATCTTCAAGTCGGGCGACCCGGCGAAACGGGCTGCCGCGATCGTGAAGGCGACGACTTTCTACGAGGACGCCTCCGTGATCGCCGAGGTCTCGCGCGGTCTCGGCGAGGCGATGGTGGGCATCAACGTCTCCGACATTCCGGCGCCCCACCACCTGGCAGACCGAGGCTGGTGACGTCTCGGTGACACCCGCGCCCGCTGCGCCGGGAGAGGCGGCGCAGCCTCGCGTCGGGGTCTTGGCGCTCCAAGGCGACTTTCGGGAGCACCTCGCGGTGCTTAAGGCTCTCGGCGCCGACGCGATCCCGGTGCGCCGGCCCCACGAGCTCGCCTCCGTCTATGGGCTCGTCATACCGGGCGGGGAATCGAGCGTCATGGACAAGCTTTCCCGGCAGTTCGGGCTGGCGGAGCCGTTGCGCGAGGCGATTCGCGACGGGATGCCCATCTACGGCACCTGCGCCGGCTTGATCATGCTCTCCGAGACGATCCTCGACGGCATCGCCGGCCAGGAGAGCCTGGGCGGCCTGGATATCTGCGTGCGACGCAACGCGTTCGGCTCGCAGGTCGACTCGTTCGAGGTCGACCTCGACGTGCCGCGGCTGGAGGGCGATCGGCCGGTGCACGCCGTCTTCATCCGCGCCCCGATCGTCGAGTCGCTCGGCCCTGGCGCCCGGCCTTTGGCGTGCCTTGCCGATGGGCGCGTCGTCGCTGTCGAGCAGGGCAACCTGATCGGCACGTCGTTCCACCCGGAGATGACCGGTGAAGACCGGTTCCACCGCTATTTTCTGGCGAAGGTGGCCGAATACCGCGACCACGTGCTCGCGCGGGTCTGACACCACGAGAGGCCGGCCGTGACGCCGGTCGTGCGATGCCGCCGGTGGGCGCCGCGGGGCCGGCACCTTAGAATGTCTATGCAGGCACGCGCAGCGGGAACGGGAGAGGTATGTCAGGGCACTCCAAGTGGGCGACGACGAAACACAAGAAGGCCGTCATCGATCAACGTCGTGCGAAGTCGTTTGCCAAGCTCATCAAGAACATCGAGGTGGCGGCGAAGATCGGCGGCGCCGACCTCTCGGGAAACCCGACGCTCGTCGACGCGGTGCAGAAGGCCAAGAAGACCTCCGTGCCGAACGAGAACATCGATCGCGCCATCAAGCGCGGTGCCGGCCTGACCGGTGAGTCGGTCGAATACACGACGATCATGTATGAGGGTTACGGGGCGGGCGGCGTCGCCTTCCTCATCGAATGCCTGACCGACAACAAGAACCGTGCGGCGGCCGACGTGCGCACGGCGATGACCCGCAACGGCGGCACGATGGCCGATCCGGGCAGCGTCGCCTACAACTTCACCCGCAAGGGTGTCATCGTCGTGCCCGAGGCCGACGGGGTCGACGAAGACGCGGTACTGGCCGCCGTGCTCGAGGCCGGTGCCGAAGACGTGACGGGCCACGCGGCCGGGTTTGAGGTCGTCACCGAACCGACCGACATGGTTGCCGCGCGCACCGCCCTGCAAGAGGCGGGCATCGACTACGACTCCGCCGACGTCGAGTTCGTCGCCAATGTCAGCATCGACGCCGACACGGAGACGGCCCGCAAGGTGCTGCGGCTGATCGACGCTCTCGAAGACTCCGACGACGTGCAGAACGTCTTCACCAACATCGAGCTGAGCGCCGCCGTGCAGGCTGAGCTCGACATGGAAGACGCATAGCCGGCACCGTGACCCGGCGGGTCGTGGGCATCGACCCGGGGCTGACCCGTTGCGGGGTCGGCGTCATCGACGTCGGCCCGACCCGTTCCGCAGCCCTCGTTTATGTCGGCGTGGTACGCAGTGCTGCGCAGGCCAGGCTTGGCGCCCGGCTCGTCGCGATCGCCGACGGTGTGGAGAGGCTGATCGATGAATATCAGCCGCAGGCTTTCGCCATCGAGGAGGTCTTCGCGCAGCACAACGTGCGCACCGTCATCGGGGTTGCGCAGATCTCAGGTATCCTCGTCGCGGCGGCGACCCGTCGCGGCCTGC
This sequence comes from Microbacteriaceae bacterium, assembly GCA_035720905.1. Classification (GTDB taxonomy): domain Bacteria; phylum Actinomycetota; class Actinomycetes; order Actinomycetales; family Microbacteriaceae; genus DASTNL01. The sequence continues at coordinate 10,157 of DASTNL010000072.1, read as the reverse complement.
CCGTCGGCATCCACACCCCCACCCAGGTGAAGTCTGCCGTGACCGGCTATGGCAGAGCCGGCAAGGCGCAGGTGCAGGCGATGGTGGCACGGATCCTGGGGCTTGCCGCCCCGCCCTCGCCGCCCGATGCCGCGGACGCCTTGGCCATCGCGTTGTGCGACGCCTGGGGCGGCGGAACAGGGCCGGCGGGTACAGGAGAGCAGGGCGCCGCGGGGTCGGAACTCGCCACGCCCGCCTTGCGGCGCTGGCGCGAGGCCGAGAGAAAGGCCGGGGCGGGCCGTAGGCTGGGTCGGTGATCTCATCGCTGCGCGGCACGGCCGTCGCCGTCACACCGACTGCGGTCGAGCTCGAGGTGGGTGGGGTGGGATACACCGTCGCCGTCACGCCGCGGCACGCAAGCAGGTTGCGAGTGGGCGCCGAGGCGCTCGTCTACACGCGCCTCGTGATGCGTGCCGACGCCGTGAGCCTGTACGGGTTCGTGGGCGTCGATGAACGGGCCGTGTTCGACTTGCTCACGGGCGTGAACGGCGTCGGGCCGAAAAGCGCGATGGGGGTTCTCACCGAGCTGAGCCCGGCGCAGATCGGCGAGGCGGTCGCCCGGGAGGACGATGCCGCGTTCCGTGCGGTCTCGGGCATCGGCACGAAGACCGCGAAGCTCATCGTCGTGCAGCTGACCGGCAAGATGGAACACTTCCGCACCCCCTCGGCGGGAGAAGCGGCACCCGCCGCCGGCGGCGTCGACGCTGCGGTCGTCGAGGCGCTCGTCGGCCTCGGCTGGCCGGAGCGGGTCGCGCGCGAGACGGTGGAGGAGGCCCGGGGCTCCGAGGGCGCCGACGCCGACGTCCCGACCCTTCTGCGGCTCGCACTGCGGCGCATGGTTCCGGGCGCCCGACCGGCCGAGCGGGTGGCCCGGTGAACGGCACCGTCGTCGACCCGTCGCCCGAAGGCGACGCCGAACTCGCCTTCGAGGGGGCGTTGCGCCCGCATTCCCTCGCGGAGTTCGTCGGTCAGGAGAAGGTCAAGGGCCAGCTGCGTCTCCTCCTCGAGGCGGCCGCGTTACAAGGGCGTACGGCCGACCATATCCTGCTGGCCGGCCCGCCCGGCCTCGGCAAGACGACGCTCGCGATGATCGTCGCAGCTGAGGGCGGCCATGCGTTGCGCATCTCCAGCGGGCCGGCCATCCAGCATGCCGGCGACTTGGCCGCCGTCCTGTCGTCGCTGACGCCCGGCGAGGTGCTGTTCATCGACGAGATCCACCGCATGGCGCGCTCGGCTGAGGAGATGCTCTATCTGGCGATGGAAGACTTTCGCATCGACATCATGGTCGGCAAGGGGGCCGGTGCGACGTCGATCCCGCTTGACCTCGCGCCTTTCACCCTGGTCGGCGCGACGACGCGTTCCGGCCTCTTGCCGAATCCGCTGCGGGACAGGTTCGGGTTCACCGCGCACCTGGAGTTCTATGCGCCTAAGGAGCTTGCCGAGGTCGTCGCCCGCACCGCTGCGAAGCTCGGCGTCGCGATCGACGGGCGCGCCGTGGCGGAGATCGCCGGGCGCTGCCGCGGCACGCCGCGTATCGCGAACCGCCTGTTGCGCCGGGTGCGCGACTACGCGCTCGTGCACGGCACGCCGGTGGGTCTCGACACCGTTCGTCGAGCCCTCGAACTTTATGACGTCGACGAGATGGGGCTTGACCGGCTCGACCGCGAGGTGATGACGGGAATCCTGGACCGTTTCGACGGAGGTCCCGTGGGGCTCTCGACGTTGGCCGTGTCGGTGGGTGAAGAGCCGGAGACGATCGAGTCGGTCGTCGAGCCCTTCTTGGTACGCACCGGCCTCATCGCCCGGACTCCGCGCGGCCGTGTCGCGACTCGGGCGGCGTGGCAGCACTTCGGGCGTGTGCCGCCCGCCGAGCGTGCCGCGAGCCAGGGCCTGCCCGGCATCGGTGACCTATAATTCACACTGGTCGTGCCGACACACTAGTGTTGGTGCCTGACGCGGCGGAGGTTTTCTAGTCATGGACCCGATTATGTACGTCATGTTGGCCGTCTTGGCCGTCATGGTTTTCTTCATGTTCCGCAACGGCAAGAAGCGCCAGCGCGAACAGGCGGAGTTGCGCTCGAAGGTCGTCACGGGTGCCGACGTGATGACGAACTTCGGCGTCTTCGGCCGCGTCATCGACATCGACGAGGAGAAAAACGAGGTGCTCTTAGAGACCACCCCGGGCACCATCTTGCGGGTGCATCGCCAGGTCGTCTCGCGGGTCGTGACGCCCGACGAAGAGCCCGCCGATGATGCCGCCGGTGAGGCTCGGGAAGGCTCGTTCGACGACGCCCGCCCCGCCGACGCGGAGCCCGAGTTCGGGGAGCGCGTCGACGGCGAACGCCCTTCCGCGGACAACAAGTAAGACCCACTTCTTCGTCTCTAACCTGAACGCGGCGAGCCTTCATGCGCCGCGGAAAGAAAGCTGAGCTGCCCGTGGCCAAGTCGACTCCGGTGAAGAGCGCATGGCGCGCGCTGATCTGGCTAGGCGCCATCGTCGTCGCCCTCGGGGTCGTCCTGGCGGGAGGCGTGCAGTTTTCGCATGCCGGCTGGGCGCCGAAGCTCGGCCTCGACCTCGAAGGCGGCACCGAGATCATCTTGGCACCGCAATTGGAGCACGGCGCGAAGATCACGAGCGACGAGCTCAACCAGGCGGTGTCGATCATCCGGCAGCGCATCGACGCCTCCGGGGTCTCCGAGGCACAGATCAACGTGCAAAGCGGCAACAACATCGACGTCACGATCCCGGGCCGCCACCTCGACAACTCGACGAGGCAGCGCATCGAGGCCTCGTCGAAGATGGAGTTGCGGCCGGTTCTCGTCGCCGGTGCGGCGACCGCGCCCGTGCCGAGCCCGAGCGCGACCGCTGGCGCCAAAGCCCTCAGCAACACGCCGAAGACGAAGCCGAAGAACGGCAGCGACCCGGCCTGGGTGACGCCGGCCCTTCAGCAGAAGTTCACCGACCTCGATTGCAAGACGGCGGAGAACAAGCTCACGAGCGTGCAAGACCCGAACAAGCCGCTCGTCACCTGTGATGACGCCGGGCAGAACAAGTACATCCTCGGCCCCGTCGAGGTCGACGGTTCCAGCATCTCCGACGCCTCTGCCGGCCTCGTCACGTCGCAGAGCGGCGTGACGACGGGGGAGTGGGCGGTCAACGTCACCTTCAGCGGCCAGGGCAAGACCAATTTCGCCACGGTCAGCAAGCGACTGTATGCGCTCGAGCAGGCCAACCAGAACGACCCGCGGGCACGGTTCGCCTTCGTCATCGACGGTAAGGTCCTCGAGGCGCCCAGCATGAACGGCATCATCACGAACGGCCAGGCGCAGATCACCGGAGGCTTCACGGAGACGAGCGCCAAGAACCTCGCGAACGAGTTGAAGTTCGGGGCGCTGCCCGTCAGCTTCCGGGTGCAGAGCAACAACACGATCTCCTCGACCCTGGGCTCCTCCCAGTTGAAGAGCGGCCTCTTGGCGGGCCTCATCGGCCTCGGGCTCGTCGTCTTGTACACCCTCTTCCAGTACCGCCTGCTGGGCCTCGTGACGATCACGTCGCTCCTCGGCTCCGCGGTGATCACCTACCTCGTCATCGTGCTGCTCTCGTGGCGGATCGACTATCGGCTCTCGCTGGCGGGCGTTGCCGGGCTCATCGTCGCCATCGGTTTCACGGCGGATTCGTTCATCGTCTACTTCGAGCGAATACGCGACGAACTGCGCGAGGGGAGGGGTCTCGCTTCTGCCGTCGAGGCCGGCTGGAAGCGCGCCAGGCACACGATCTACGCGTCGAAGGCCACCAACCTCTTGGCCGCCATCGTGCTTTACGTCTTGGCCGTCGGCGACGTGCAAGGCTTCGCCTTCACGCTCGGCGTCACGACCGTGATCGACGTCATCATCGTGCTGCTGTTCACTCATCCGACGTTGCGGCTCCTGGCGCGCACCAACTACTTCGCCACCGGGCACAAGATGTCGGGTCTCGACCCTGAGGCACACGGCGTCGCCGTCTACCGCGGCGCAGGCCACTTCCGCACCCACGTCACCGAGAGGCGCGAGTCCAAGCTCGCCTCCAGCGGGCGCGAGGCCGCCAAGCGTCAGACCATCGCGGAACGCAAGGCGGCCGAACGCGAGGCGGCCAAGGTCGGGCAGGGAACCGGCGGAAAGGAATCCTGATGCCTACCCGCTTTCAGCGTTTCGGCAACGACCTCTACACGGGGGCCCTCTCGATCGACTTCGTCGGCCACCGCCGGCGCAAGATCTGGTACTCCATCGCGGCCGTCTTGATCATCGCCTCCGTGCTCATCCCGATCTTTCACCGCGGATTCAATTTCGGCATCGACTTCGTCGGCGGCTCGCAGTTCTCCATCACGCAGGTGAAGACGACCGATCAGGGGCTCGCGCGAAGCGCGGTCGCGAGCGTCGATCCGAGCATCACGGCCACGGTGACGACAATCAACGGCAACGCCGTGCAGGTGCAGACGGAGCAGCTCACCTCGCAGAAGTCGCTCGAGGTGGGCCAGGCGTTGGCCACGGCCTATAAGGTTCCCGTCGCCGACGTCACGTCCACGTTCATCGGGCCCAGCTGGGGCGCTGACGTCAGCAAGAAGGCCATTCAGGGCGTCGTCGTGTTCCTGCTGCTCGCGTTCATCGCGATGGCGCTCTACTTCCGCACCTGGAAGATGTCGGCCGCCGCGATCCTGTCGCTGCTGCACGACATGATCATCACGGCCGGCGTGTACGCCGCCGTCGGGTTCGAGATCACCCCGGCGACGATGATCGGCTTTCTCACGATTCTCGCCTACTCCCTGTACGACACGGTCGTCGTCTTCGACCAGATCAACGAGAACACGGTCGATGACGCGACGAAGCTCAAACGCACCTTCGCGGAGTCGGTGAACCTGGCCGTCAACCAGACGCTGGTACGGTCCATCAACACGGGCGTCATCGCCGTCTTGCCGGTCGCCGCCATTCTCTTCATCGGCACGCTCGTTTTCGGGGCAGACACGCTGCGCGACATCTCGCTCTCGCTCTTTATCGGCATCATCCTCGGCACGTACTCCACGATCTTCATCGCCTCGCCGCTCTATGCCGAGTTCCGAGAGGGCGAAGACAAGGTGGCGAAGCACGACAAGCGCGTGCTCGCCCTGCGCGCCAAAGCGGCCTCGAGTGAGCAGCCCGAGCTCGTCGCCGAGTAGCCGCCTGGCGGCGGCTGCCGCGGCCGAGGGTTCGCCATTCCTGGCCGGATGCTTCAGCGAACGACGATAATGATCGGGGAGGCACGGCGATGGTGGACACGCGAACGCAACAGTCCACGACGCTGCGCCGGCTCGTGCCGCGCCTGTTCTCGAGGTCGCAGCACACCCAGGCCGTTGAACGACTGATCCGCACGGTGCGTACGCACCACCCCAAGGCCGACACGGCGCTCATCGAGCGGGCCTACACGACGGCCGAGCATGCCCATGCCGGGCAGAAGCGCTACAGCGGGGAGCCTTACATCATCCACCCCGTAGCGGTGGCGCAGATCTTGGCGGAACTCGGCACGGGTGCCAAGACCGTCACGGCGGCACTCCTGCACGACACCGTCGAAGACACCGACTACTCGCTCGACGCGCTACGGCGCGACTTCGGCGACGAGGTGGCGATGCTTGTCGACGGGGTGACGAAGCTCGACAAGGTGACCTACGGCGAGAGCGCCCAAGCCGAGACGGTGCGCAAGATGATCGTCGCGATGTCGAAAGACATCAGGGTGCTCATCGTGAAGCTCGCCGACCGGCTGCATAACGCCCGAACCTGGGGTTTCGTGCCCGTCGAGTCGGCGCAGCGCAAGGCGAAAGAGACCCTGGAGATCTACGCGCCGCTCGCCCACAGGCTCGGCATCCAGACGATCAAACTCGAGCTCGAAGACCTCTCGTTCGCCGTGCTGCAGCCGAAGATCTACGAAGAGATCGATTCCCTGGTGAAGCGGCGCTCCCCGCAGCGAAAACGCGTCGTCGGCGAGGTCATCCAGATCGTCAAACGTGAGCTCAAAGAGGCCCGCATCCGCGGCGAGGTCAGCGGGCGGCCCAAGGAGTACTACTCGATCTATCAGAAGATGGTGGTGCGCGGCCGCGAGTTCGACGACATCTACGACCTCGTCGGCATTCGTGTGATCGTCGGCTCGGTGCGCGACTGCTACGCCGTGCTGGGGCAAGTGCATTCGCTGTGGACCCCGATGCCCGGCCGGTTCAAGGACTACATCGCCACCCCCAAGTTCAACCTGTACCAGTCGTTGCACACGACGGTGATCGGGCCGGAGGGGCGCCCGGTCGAGATTCAGATCCGCACCGAAGAGATGCATCGCCGGGCCGAATACGGCGTCGCGGCGCATTGGAAGTACAAGGAGCAGGCCAGCGGGCGCGGCGTCGCCACCACCGCCAACGCCAGCGGCGCCGACCTCGCCTGGCTCGCCCACATCTCCGACTGGCAGGCCGAGACGGCAGACCCAGGGGAGTTCCTCGACTCGCTGCGCTTCGAGATCGGTGCGAAAGAGGTGTACGTCTTCACGCCGAAGGGCCGCGTGATAGGCCTGCCGGCGGGCTCGACCCCCGTCGACTTCGCCTATGCCGTGCACACCGAGGTGGGACATCGCACGATGGGCGCGCGTGTCAACGGCCGTCTCGTGCCGTTGGAGAGTTCCCTGAACACGGGAGACGTCGTCGAGGTCTTCACCTCGAAGAACCCAGACGCGGCGCCCAGCCGCGACTGGCTGAACTTTGTGAAGAGCCCGCGGGCGCGCACCAAGATCCGGCAATGGTTCACGAAGGAGCGCCGCGACGAGGCGATCGAGGCCGGCAAAGACGCGATCGCCCGGGCGATGCGCAAGCAGAACCTGCCGGTGCAGAAGCTCATGGGGCAGGACGTGCTCGGTGAGGTCGCGGCCGACCTGCACTACACAGGCGTCTCGCCCTTGTACGCGGCCGTCGGCGAGGGCCACGTCTCGACGCAGTCGATCATCGAGAAGGTGCTGGCGACCGCGCAAGACGACGCGGAACGCGAAGACGACGACCAGCTGAGGCCTGTCGGCCAGCGGCGCGGCGTGCGACACAGCGATTCCGGTGTGCTCGTTCGCGGTGCTCCCGACATTCTCGTCAAGCTGGCCAAATGCTGCGCCCCGGTGCCGGGCGACGCGATCATCGGTTTCGTCACGCACGGTTCCGGGGTTTCGGTGCATCAGGCCGGTTGTGTCAACGTGGCGATGCTGCGCAAACAACCAGACCGCATTATCGAAGTGGAGTGGGCACCCGGCTCGCACAGCCTGTTCCTCGTGCAGATACAGGTGGAGGCGCTCGACCGGTCGGGGCTGCTCTCCGACGTGACCCGGGTGCTCTCCGAATACCACGTGAACATCCTTTCGGCGACGGTGCACACCTCGAAGGACCGCCTCGCGCTCAGCCGGTTCGCGTTCGAGATGGGCGACACGACGCACCTTGACCGTGTGCTGAACGCGGTGCGCCGCATCGACGGCGTCTACGACGTCTATCGCGTCTCTTCCAACTAGGGTCGGCCTCTCCTCATGCCAAGGCCCGCGCGGGCGGTGACTGCAGGCGTGCCACGGCGGCCTTCGTGCCGGGCAGCGCCCGGCCCTGCTGCAGGCTCTCGCGTACCGTGTTGAGACTCACGTGGCCGGCCCGCAGAACCTCTCGAAACTCGGTCTGCTGCGGCGTCTCCCATACCGCTCCTCGCGCGAGGTCGCAGGCGAGGCGCAGCGGCGCCAGGATGCGGATGCCGGCAAGGTCGACGGTGTCGGCGTCGCCCAACCGCCGCTCCCGAACCTTCCACCGAACGTCGGGCATGATGCGGGCCCGCCGTGTGACTTCGATGCACAGCGTGTGCCGCGCGGGAGGGCGGGCACGGGCGCCGTACACCCACGAGGCGCTGCCGCCTTCGACGATCGCGGCGGCGGGAATGAGGCTTGCCAGACAGGCCGCCCGGAGGGCGGGGTCGGCGCATTCGTCGACGCAGGCGTAACGCCCGGCGTCAAGCGCGAAGACCTCGCCGTCGAGGCGTGCAGCGCCCAGCTCGGGTGCCGGCAGGTCGGTCTCACGCAAGACACGGGGGAGTCGGCTCATGCACTAAGCATCCGGCCGGCACTCGCCGCCCGATGCGCCGAAGCTGCGATTGTGGAGATCCGGGCCGGGCGGCACCGGCTGTGGATACCTCGCGCGCCGACTCAGCGCAGCGCGTCGAGCCAGTGTCGACGCGTCTCCAAGGCCTCGGCGATGTCTGCGCTGCGGCGGGCGTCTCCGGCCGCGGAGGCCGCGGCCAGGTCGCGTTCCAGCTGGGCTATCGAATCGGTCAGCTGCGCCACCATGCCGTCGGAACGGGCCTTCTTCTCGGGGTCGTGCTCCCGCCACGCGTCGTCGTCCATCTTGCGGACGGCCTGCTCCATCTTGCGCAGCCGGCCCTCCACGGCACGCAGGCTCTCGCGTGGCACCGGCCCGATCTCGTCCCAGTGCTCTTGCAGCGAACGCAGCCTTTGCCGTGCCTCGGCCCGGTCGGCGCCTTTCAGCGCCGGCTCGGCCTCGTCGAGGAGGGCGCGTTTCGCCGCAAGGTTCTCCTCTTGTTCCTGATGCGCCTCGGCGTCTTCGGCGCCCTTCGCCGCGTAGATCGCGTCGCCGGCCGCCTTGAAGCGGGCCCAGAGGGCGTCATCCGTCTTCTTGCCGGCGCGACCCGCGGCCTTCCATGCGGTCAAGAGGCCCTGGTACGTCCTGGTGCCGGACGACCCAGCAGCGATGAGCGCCTCGGCCTCGCCCACGAGCTCTTCCTTACGCCGCTTCGCCGCCCGGTGTGTCTCGTCGAGCTGCGCGAAAAACGCCCGCCTGCCGCGTTCCAGGCCGGACCTCGCCTGGCGGAAGCGCTTCCAAAGCCCTTCCGCCGTCGCCTTCGGCAGGCGCGTCGCGGCCTGCTGCGCCCGCCACTGGGCGAAGAGCTCGTCCATACGGGCCGACGCGTCTTTCCATCGGATCGTCGCCGGGTCTTGGGCGGCCAGCCGTTCCATCTCTTCGACGACGAGCGTGCGCTCGTCAATCGCTGCGCGCAGGGCCTCTTTCGCCTCGGCGTCTTGGCGTTCGCCCAGGTTTTGGATCATGGGAACGAGCGCGTCGACGCGAGCGACAAGTGCGGCGAGGTCGCCGACCGCCGCCGCGTCGTCTAGGTTCGCCCGGAGCGTGGCGGCGGCCTTCGCGACGGCGTTCGCGGCGCTTCCGAGTCGGGCGCGTTGTTCGAGCAGACGCACCTGCCCCTCCAGATCGGCGAACTTACGCTCGAAGTAGGCCAGCGCCTCGTCGGCGCTGCCGTCGGGGAACTGCCCGACCGCGCGCTCACCGTCGGCGGTGCGCACGAAGACGGTGCCGGTCTCGTCGACCCGGCCCCAGGGATGCTGATCGCTCGTAGCCAATGGATGTCACCTTGTCCTCAGGCGGCAGATGCGCCGCGTGCCGGTGCCAGCCTATTGCACGCCACCAGAGGCCCACGCCGTTAGCCTGGGGTGGTGAGCACGCCGGAACGCAGAGCGTCGGGTACCCCTCTCGCTGTGCGCATGCGGCCACGATCGCTCGACGAAGTGGTTGGCCAGCAAGGCCTGCTCCGTGACGGCTCCCCGCTCGCGCGCCTCGCCCAGGCCGCACCCGAGACCCGCGGTGCCGTCTCCGTCATCCTCTGGGGACCGCCCGGAACAGGCAAGACCACCCTCGCCGGGGCTATCGCCGGTACGTCCGGCCGCAATTTCGTCGAGCTTTCGGCCGTCACGGCGGGGGTGCGCGACGTGCGGGCCGTCATGGACAAAGCACTGGGTGACCGGGATCTTTACGGAATCTCCACGATGCTCTTCCTCGACGAGATCCACCGCTTCTCCAAGGCACAACAAGATGCTCTCTTGCCCGGGGTGGAGAACGGCTGGGTCGTCCTGGTGGCGGCGACGACGGAGAACCCGTCGTTCTCCGTCATCGCACCGCTGGCCTCCCGCTCGCTCGTCTTGAGACTCGAGCCCCTCAGTGACGAGGACTTGGGCGTCGTGCTCGACCGGGCCGTGACGGACCCCCGCGGGTTCGGCGGCCGCATCAGTGTGGATCCGGATGCCCGTGCCG
>DASTNL010000071.1:0-2071 GCA_035720905.1 Microbacteriaceae bacterium | reverse complement strand
CACGGGCCGGGGGAAGCGAGAGGCAATGCGGCCGTATATGGACAAGGTCGTGCCGGAGGCGTGGCAGGCCGCCGAGGAGTATTCAGCGGCTGTGCGTCACGCGGCCGCCGCGAAGGGTCTCGAGGCGCAGGAGGCGGAGCTGATCTCGCTGCGCGCCTCGCAGATGAACGCCTGCGCTTTCTGCCTCGACGTGCATGCGCGCCGTGCCCGGGCCGCGGGCCTCACGCAACAGAAGCTCGATATGCTCCCGGCTTGGCGTGAATCCGATCTCTTCACCGTCCGGGAGGCCGCGGTGCTCTCCATTGCCGAGGCCGCCACGCGCCTGCCGCCCACCGAGGAAGGCGAGGCGGATCTGGAGGCGGCCCGCGGCGTGCTCGGCGACGAGACCTTCGCCGCCGCCGAATGGATCGCCGTGACCATCAACACCTTCAACCGCATCTCAGTCCTCAGCCGGCATCCGGTGCGCCCACGCGACGCCGACGGGGCCGTGATCGGCCGGGGAGCCACACGTCGCTGAGGTGCCGCCCAGGTCGGGCCGGCTGTGTCGGCCACCCCATGCACGGGGCCACGGGAAGGCCGGCGGACCCTAGGACTTCTTGGGGCCGGCGCCGATCGACCAGACCCGTGGCGGTATCGCGCCGTTGACTGAGTGGTCGCCGACGATCCGCGCCTTATACACCCATGGATTGTGGTTGGCGGCCGTGCGGGCGTTACGCCAGTGCCGGTCGAAATTCTTGTGCGTGCTGACGCCGGATGCGGCCAGTGCGTTGAAAATGTTCGATGTCGCCCGGGTCGCCAGGTCGGTCAGGACAACTTGCGCCTTTGCCGACTCGAGTTCGGCGACGTCGTTTCGACGCTCGTCCTCGGCCTCGTCATCGAGGAAGGCGCCCTCGAACGCCTCCTGCAACGCCTGCGCCGCACGCTCGACCGTCGCTTCCGCCGCATAAGCCTGAGCCGAGACTTCGCCGACCACTTGCAAGATCTGCGGGTCGGCCGCGAACGAGTCCGCGTTGCCGTGGGAGAAGATGCGGGTGCGGGCACGTACTTCGGCGGCGACTTCCCGTTCGGCTGCGGTGATGCTGCCGGCAAGGACGGTCAAGAGGACCAGCTGGTAGAACGCAGTCTGATATTTGAAGCGCGTGTCGAAGTCGATCACATCCTCCGACTTCACCACGGCGTCCACGAACGTGCTGGTCCCCGAACCGGTGGTCTGCTGTCCGAAGCCGTCCCAGTCGTCCCCGTGCGTCACGCCCTCCTGGTGCGCATCGATCACCGCGATCACCTTCCGGCCGTCGTCTGTGCGCTGCGCGAACGTGTCGATCCAATCCGCGAAGATGCTGCCCGTGGAGTAGTACTTCGTTCCGTTGACGTGGAACTCACTTCCGTCGCCTCCGGGGATGGGACTCACCTTGGTGATCACGTCGCCGAGGGCCACCGTGCCGACCTCCGTCCACGAGTTGCCGGCGATCTCTCCTCTGGCGAATCGCCTCAGCCAGGCGTCACGCCGGCCGTCGCGGGCCACGAGCCGGTCTTCGACGAACGCGAAATGCCCGCGCAACGCCTGCGGGATGTTCGAGTCGGCCGCCGCCAACTCGGTGAGCAGCCGGAACAGCTGCGGCAGGCTGGCGCCGAACCCGCCATATTCGACGGGTACCCGCAACGCACCGAACTTGGCGTCCGTGAGCTGCTTGATCTCCTCGTAGGGCAGCCGGTGGTCTTGTTCTCTGGCGGACGCCCCCTCAGCGATACGCGCGAAGATCGGGCGGAAGACGCCTGCGATCTGCTCGTAGTCGGCTTCTGGGGCCGAGACGAAATCGGGTGCAGTTGTACGTGCCATGGGAATGCCTTTCGTGATGAAGAGGTTGGGTGCATGCCGTGTTGTGACAGACGGCATCGGACGGACGAGGTGGGACAGAGGAGGTGCGGCAGATGCGGTGCGGCGAATGAGGCCGGGCAGGCCGTCTGTGGCAGACGACATATGCCGGGGGTGGGCAGTGCGTCAGGTGGGCAGCGAGTCGACGGCGTCTCCTCCTGCGACGACGGCCGGTATGTTTGCCGCTCGGCGCGTGCC
>DASTNL010000070.1:0-3222 GCA_035720905.1 Microbacteriaceae bacterium | reverse complement strand
GCCTGGCCCCCGCCGCCGAACCAGCCGAAGAGCTTCTGGGTGCCGTGCCCGATCAAGAGCCCGCCGACCACGACCCGCAATGCCAGCCGTCCTGCATCCACGCCATAATCCTTTCCCGCACGCCGCCCGCGCCACGCCCGGCGGCCATGAGGCGCGCGGGTGTTCCTCTCACAAGAAGTCGGGCCGGGCCGTGACGTATTCCCGTGCCGTGCTGTCGGAGTGTCGAACCTGACCCCCGGGAGGCTACGGAAGGTCGTGTGCAGCGGGTCTCGGCGCGGGGGCGTCGCCTCGGTAGGGCGTCGTCGGACCCCAGGGTGTCGCCCGGCCCGCGGGAGGTTGCGTGCAGTGGGTCGTGGCACGGGGGCGCCGACCCCAGCAGCGCTTCGGGCAGCCAAGCACAGGTAAACCGCGACCGGACGAAGACTTCGTCGGCCTGCAGGGGCCTGGGTCGGCCCCAGGGTCGGCATCTGCGCCGACCGTGCCCTGGGCGCCGGCCCGTAGGGTGTCGCCGGACCCCGGGGGCGCCACAGAAGAGACCGCCTGGACGCCCGTGTCCACACGGGGTGTCGCCGGGCCCCCAGAGGTGTCGGCTGGCAGTGCGCCAAGTGTGCCGCGCCCGTGTCCACACGGGGCGCCGCCGGACCCCAAGGGTGCCGGCCGGCAGCGCGCCAAGCGGGTCGAGGCCCCGGGCGTCACTCGCCGGGCGGGCCCCGCCCGTGGCCCCACTCGAAGGAAGGCCATGTAGCGGACATAGCAGACGCAAATGTCGTCTTACTACTCTGGCGGCATTATGGGAACCGAGCAGAACGACAACACTCCCTCCCCCGTAGCGCAGGCGCCGCAGCCGCCGCGTGCCGGCCTCACGCGGCGCTCGCTCGTCATCGGCGGCGGGCTGGCCGGGGTCGTCGCGCTGGGTGTCGGCGCCGGCATCGGCGTCGCTGTCAGTCGCGACGACGCGAAGAAGCCCACGCCGGCGCCCTCCGCGAAACCGTCTGACGGGTTGCGTCACTTCCACGGCACGAACCTCGCCATGCCTGCGGTCGCGGGCTGGCGGGTGAGCGATACTCAGAAGGGACACCTCTTCGTCACGCAGCAGACCGACACGATGGGCGGCAAGGGATTCCGCGGCACGATCATGGACGACCGCGGCGAGCCCGTGTGGATCGAACCGACCGGCGCGAACGTGACGGGCCTCACCGTGCAGACGTTCGAGGGCAAGCCCGTGCTCACCTATTGGTCGGGGACCAGCATCGGGGGTCACGGTGAGGGCGTCGGGCGCATCCTCGACACCTCGTACGAGCCGGTCGCGACGGTCCACGCTGGCGACGGCCTGAAGGCCGACCTGCACGAGTTCCACCTGACGACCTCGGGCACCGCCCTTGTGACCGCCTACCAGACGATACCGGCCGATCTCACCTCGATAGGCGGGCCGAAAAAGGGGTACATCTACAACTGCCACGCGCAAGAGGTCGACATCCGCTCCGGCAAGGTGCTCTTCGACTGGAACGTGAACGACCACGTTCCCGTCTCCGACACCTATCTCGGTTTGAAGCAAGACAAGGGGCATGATGGCACGTCGGCGAGCCGGGCGTTCGATGCGTACCACATCAATGCCATCGACTACTGGGACGACATGCTGCTCGTGTCGTTGCGGCACACTCACACCGTGTATGCGGTCAGCAAGGCGGACGGGTCGATTCGGTGGCGGCTGGGCGGCAAGCACAGCTACTTCACAGTCCAGCCGGATGCCGCCTTCGCGTGGCAGCACGACGCCAGGCGGCAGCCGGACGGCACGATAACCCTCTTCGACAACCACCTCTACTCAGGCACGAACGGGCAGTCGCACGGCAAACGGTTCCGCCTCGACGAGACGGCGCGCACGGCGACCCTCCTCACCGACCTCACCTTCAATCGGCATCTCGGCACCGCGATGGGCAGCGTGCAGCCGATGGCCGACGGTCACACGCTGGTCGGCTGGGGCGTCGCCCCGTTCGTCACCGAGTTCGACGCGAACGGCGAGGTCGTCTACCAGGCGGATCTCGGCGCGATGTCGTACCGCGCCTTCCGCCACGATTGGACGGGGGCTCCGAAGACGAAACCGGAGATCTCGGCCAGCACGAGCGCCGACACCACGGCGGTGCACATGAGCTGGAACGGCGCCACCGAGATCGCGCATTGGCGGATTCTGGCGGGCGAGACGGGCTCCTCGCTTCACGAGGTGGCGACCGTGCCCCACAGCCACTTTGAGACCCTTGCCCGCATCGCGGCGACGAAGGCGGTCCGCGCGCAGGCGCTCGACAAGAGCGGCGCGGTGCTCGGCACCACCCGGGCGATCAAGGCATAACCCGGCCCGCCCAAGGACGCGCCGCGTCGGCGACGCCCGCGCGCGGGCCGGGCGAGAGAGCCTACAGACCGAGCTCGGTCAAGCCCGGGTGGCCGGCGGGGCGCGGGCCCGGCGCCTCCCACCGGTAGAGGCGGTCGGCTTCGGCGATCTGCAGGTCGTTGATGCTGGCGTGGCGGAAGAGGCAGCGCCCCTCCTCATCGAACTGCCACTGCTCGTTGCCGTACGAGCGGTACCAGAGGCCGTCTTTGCCCATCGACTCCGAGGCGAATCGCACGGCGATGCGGTTGCCGCCGAACGACCACAGTTCCTTGATCAGCCGGTAGTCGCGCTCGCGCTCCCATTTTTGAGTCAAGAACGCCACGATCTCGTCGCGTCCGTTGACCCAGGTCGTGCGGTTGCGCCAGTGACTCTCGGGTGCGTACGCGGCGGCGACCCGCTCCGGGTCGCGCGTGTTCCACAGGTCTTCCGCCGCGCGAACCTTCGCGGCGGCGTCTTCCTCGCTGAACGGGGGAACGATCGGTTTGCCTGCCATGGCCTGCATCTCCTTGGTGAGCTTCTTGGGCGACCCGCGGCCGTGGTCTTGGCGACCGGTTCGGGCCGAGACGGCTCAAGCCCAGCGTACGGCCCGCACTCCGGTGCCGGGCAGCACGGCGTCGGCCGGGCCTTGGGCAACGATCCGGCCGTGCTCCATGACCGCGACTTCGTCGCTGACGTGCCGGATGACGCCGAGGTCGTGGGAGATGAACAGGTAGGCCAGGCCGAGCCGGCGCTGCATCTCGTCGAGCAGGTCGAGCACCCGGGCCTGCACGAGAACGTCGAGGGACGAGGTCGGCTCGTCGCAGACCAGCACCTTGGGGCCGGCGGCGATCGCCCGGGCG
>DASTNL010000069.1:0-3706 GCA_035720905.1 Microbacteriaceae bacterium | reverse complement strand
CCCGCCCGCAGGCCACACAGCGGGCAAGCGAGCGTCGCCCGGTTTCTGCAGTTGCGCCGCATCGCACGCAGCCACCACCTGACGCCCCTGCGCCGACTCGACTTCAGCCGCGCCCCGGAGTCGTCGGCGCTGCGCGTACGGCAAGCGGAGGGCATGCGGCACGCCCTCGAAGAGGCCGGCGGCGCGTTCGTGAAGATGGGCCAGATGCTCTCCACCCGCGACGACCTGCTGCCCGCCGAGTGGCTCCGCGCACTCTCCCAGTTACAGAAGAACGTGAAGCCGGCCCCCTGGCCGGCCGTGCGGCGCATGCTCGAGAACGAGTGGGAGACGGGGCTGAAGGACATCTTCGCCGAGTTCGACGAGACGCCCCTCGCCTCCGCCTCCATCGCCCAGGTGCACAAGGCGAGACTGCGCGACGGCAGCGTGGTGGCCGTCAAGGTGCGCCGGCCCGGCATCGTGCCGCTCATTCGCCGCGACGTGCACATCGCGCTGCGCATGGCGGGCCTTCTGGCGCGGACGAACGCGCAGGCCCGGCGACTCGGCATCGAGCAGGTGGCGCGCCAATACACGGGTGACCTCCTTCGGCAGACCGACTTTCGTCTCGAAGCGGCGAACCTCGTCGCCCTGACCGAGGCGCAGGAGCGCGGCCGCGCCGACGACCAGGTGCGGCTGCCCCGGCTGTATGCGGGCCTGTCGACAAGTTCGGTGCTGGTCATGGAGTTCCTGCCCGGCGAGACCCTGAGTGCCGTGGTCGACGGCAGGCACGGCCGGGCCGCCGGCCGGGAACACCGCGACGATCTGACCGAGGTGCTGCGCACCGTGGTACGCACGTTCCTCGACGAGTTGATCTTCGACGGCGTCTACCACGCCGATCTGCACCCCGGCAACATCATGATCGGGCCGGACGACAGCCCCGCCTTCATCGACTTCGGCTCCGTGGGCCGGCTTTCGCGAGACCTGCGCCAGACCGTGCAAGACCTGTTGATCGGCTACCTCGCCGGCGACACGCGGCGCATCGCCGACGCGATCCTCACCATGTCGAGCCTGCCCGACGGTGCCGACGAGCGAGAGTTCCGCTCCGACGTGAGCTCGTTCGTGACCTACCGGCTGGGCCCAGGCGCTCGCATCTCGATCTCGACCGTCGACGCCGCCGTCGAGATGCTCGCCAAGCATCGCCTGGCTCTGCCGCCCGAGTTCGTCGCGGCGGCGCGCGCGTTCGCGGTGCTGGAGGCGACCGCACGCAACCTGCAGGCCGACTTCGACACGCTGCAAGAGGCGAAGAGACTCACCGGGCGGGTGGTGAGCGGGCGGATGACCCGGGCCGGCATACGGCAGTTCACCGCGGCGGGGCTTTCCGAGCTGCTGCCGGGGCTGCGGCGCCTGCCGCGCCGCCTCGACCGGATCACGGCGGCACTGGAAGAAGGCCGCCTGAACGTCAACCTGCGCCTGCTGGCCGACCGGCGCGACCGGCGGCTGCTCATGTCGTTCGTCAGGCAGGCGGTGTTGACGGTGATCGGCATCGTCGCCGGCGTGCAGGGCGTCTTGACGCTGGCCGCCGCGCCGCCCGCCCACCCGGGCCTCATCCGCACCGCGACGGCGGGACTCATCTTGTGCACCGTGGCCGCTCTCGCCTTCGTCGGCGTCGGCTTCGATATGTGGCGCACCCGGCGCCGCGGCTGATCGGCCGCCGGTCAGGCGCGGGGCCGCACGAGAACACGGCCGGCCTCGACCTTCACGTTCCAGACCGGCTGGCTGATCGCGGCCGGCCCGCGGGTCGGCTGGCCGTCGGCGAGACGGAACTCGCTGCCGTGCCACGGGCAGCGCACGGCGTCGCCCACAATCTCGCCTTCGTCGAGCGGCCCGCC
This sequence comes from Microbacteriaceae bacterium, assembly GCA_035720905.1. Taxonomy (GTDB): domain Bacteria; phylum Actinomycetota; class Actinomycetes; order Actinomycetales; family Microbacteriaceae; genus DASTNL01. The sequence goes on along the minus strand of DASTNL010000069.1, from coordinate 1,841 downwards.
GGCGTGCACGCAGGTCGCCGAGAGGGCGCGAATACGCTCCCTGTGGCGCACGAGCATGACGGGCGTGCCCGCCGCGTCGACGCGCAGCGGGCGATCTTGCTGCAGGTCGGCGTCGGCGGCGACGTCGACCCATCCTTCGGGGGCTTCTTCGAACGCCGTGTGGTTCACGCCGACACCGCGGCCGAAGGAGAGTGCGCCGCCGAGGTAGCCGGCCGCCGCCGTGACGCCGATGCCGGTGAGGGAGAGGAGCACGCCGGTGCCGCGCCGGCCGCGCCGACGGGCCAGCCAGGAGCCGGTCTGCAGAAGCGTGCCGACGATGTTGGCGATGGCGTGCACGTGGCCGAGCCGCTGTTCCGGGCCGTAGGTGTCAGACCAGTCGGCGGCGCCGGAGGCGATCGTCGGCACGGCCCCGAGAACGCCCACGCCGACGAGCCTGCGCGCCGCATCCGCCCCGCGCCGCCCGGCCGTGAGGTCGAGCATGCTGGCCATCGTCCACGCGCCGATCGGCACGTCGGTGAGCAACGGGTGCAGCGGGTGCCCCAGGCCCGTGCCTGACAACAGGTTCTTGACGGCGCGACGGCGGGTGAGTCTTTTCACCCAGCCCGAGGCAAGGTCGTTCAGCTTGTCTAGCGATTCCCTGGTCTCCGCGAAACGAACGATGGCGCCCGGCACCGACATATTGCCCCCTTGCAGATCACACCGACGTTCTCACTATGGCATGCGGCCGGGCCCGCCGTGCGGCGCGGCTCAGGCGCCGAACGAGGCGGTCGCCTCGTGGCCGGCGCGTGCCGCCTCGCCGTATCCTGCGGTGCCGTGCTCGAAGAGCTCGCGGGCTGCCGTCGCGAACGCGCCATAGACCGCGAACGTGGGGCCACCGCCGACCGAGACGCGTGCCACGCCCGCCTCGGCGAGTTCGGCGACGCCGGGCCCTCCGGGGCGCAGCAGCACGTTCACCGGCCGGTCGACGGAGGACACGATGGCGCGAATGTCGGCGAGGTCGGTCGGGCCGGGGGCGTAGAGCACGTCGGCGCCGGCCTCTTGGTACGCCTGCAGGCGGGCGACGACATCGGAGACGTCGGTCGACCCGTGGAAGAAGTTCTCGGCACGCGCGGTGAGAACGAGGCCTTGCACGGTGCCGTGCGCCGCCTCTGCCGCGGCGCGTACCCGGTCGGCGGCCCGCGGAATGTCGTAGAGCGGGCGGTCTGCCTCGCCGCTGGCGTCTTCGATCGAGGCGCCGGCGAGCCCGATGCGGGCCGCCAGGCGGTATGTCTCGGCCACTTCTTTCGGCCCGGCGCCGAACCCGCGCTCCAGGTCGGCGCTGACCGGCAGATCGGTCGCCCGCACGATGCGGGCGGCGTAGTCTAGCGCCTCCGCGCGAGAGACCTGCCCGTCGCGGCGGCCGACCGAGGCGGCGTAACCGGAACTCGTCGTGGCGAGGGCCCGAAACCCGATCTTGGCCAAGATGCGGGCGGAGGCGACGTCCCACGGGTTGGGGATGACGAGCGGCTTTCCGGGGGTGTGCAGGGCGAGAAAACGTTCGGCGAGTGTACTCACGCCTTCACCCTAGGCCGCCGCGTGGTGCTACGCGTCACGCTCCGGATCGCGGGATCAGAGGCCCATCACCTGCCGTAGGCCGCGGTCGACGTCAAGCACGAGGCCCGTCGGCACCGCGCCGACGAGATCCGTCAGGTCGGTTTTGTTCAGCGTGACGATCGCGGTGACGTTGACCACAGAGTCTTTCGGCAGCCCGATCGCGGAGGCCGGCAGGAACACGTTGCCAGGCAAGGCGGCGAGGGAGGTGTTAGAGGTGATCACCGCGACGACAACTGTCGCAAGCTTGC
>DASTNL010000068.1:0-11712 GCA_035720905.1 Microbacteriaceae bacterium | reverse complement strand
ACGGCGGCCTAATCGGTGGAACTCGTTGAGGATGCCGTTGGCGACATCGTCACCGAGGGCGACGACCGCCGTCGTGTCGGGTGCCTCGGCCAAGATCTCCTGTGCCGCCCTACGCCCGCCATCCGAGGTCGCAGCGCAATATAAAATTTGCGGGCTGAGGCCGTGTCTCCTCATCTCCTCCTCGTATGTCGATCGCACTCGGACGTGAGGGCCGTAGTCTCGCATCGGCGTGCCGGCGAGGTCTTCCAGCACGAGCACGATGCGGGTGTGGCCCAGCCCTCGCAAGTGGTCGAGCGCCTCCGAGGTGGCCAGCTCGAAGTCGACATCGACATAGGAGAGCCCAGTGAGGTCGCGGGTGCGGCCGATCATCGTGAACGGCACCCCCGCCTGGCGTAGGAGTGCGACGCGCGCGTCTTCCAACGTGACCTCCATGACGAGGACCCCGTCGGCGAGCCTGGCGGCGAGCAGCTCGGAGAGCTGGCCGGCGTCTTGTCCGATCGGCCAGATGACGAGGTGGTAGCCGCGCTTCGCGGCGGCGGTGACGGCGGCCGTGATGAACGTCAGGTCCGTGCGGCCGAGGCGGCGATCCAGCGCCGGGAAGAGCAACGCCAAGATATGCGAGCGCTGGCTCGCCAGCGCCCGGGCGAGGGCGTTGCGCTGGTAATGCAGCTCCTGCATCGCGGTGCGCACCCGGGCGGCCGTCTTCGGCGCGACGTGCTTGGTTCCGTTGACCACGAAGGAGACGGTCGTCACCGACACCCCGGCCCGGCGTGCGACGTCGGCCATCGTCGCGGCGGGGCGTCGTTCGAGGTGCCCGGCTGCCCCGGGGGCGTTCGGTGTCTTCATGGCGCTCACGGCGGATCGATTCCTTGTGTCGGCTGGGCAGGGCGACAGCCCCTGGTGGACAGCATAGTAAAGCGGTTTGACAGCGAGTTAGTAAAGCGCTTTAATCGCTTTGTGCCCACGAGATCTCCCGTTCTCGGGTCGCCTCGATCGGCGCGAACACAGGTCACAGACTGCAAAGGGGCTTCAGGATGCGTGGTGCAAGAAAAGGTGCCCTCGTCGGCACCGTCGCGGTGGCGGCTTTGTCCGCTCTCGCGCTCACCGGCTGCTCGAGCGGCGGGTCGAGCGGCGGGTCGGGTTCGAGCGGCAGCACGTCGGGCGGCGCGAAGACGTCGATCGCCGTCGAGGACTACTACACCCAGCCGACCACCGGGATCATGGACAAGGTCTACCAGGCCTGCGCGGCTGAGGAGAACGTGAAGGTTACCTCATCGCACGTTCCCGGGGCGGGCTTCATACCCAAGGTTCTGCAGCAGGCGTCGTCGAAGACTCTTCCCGACGTGCTGATGCTCGACAACCCGAACGTCAAGCAGATCGCGCAGACGGGGGCGTTGTCGCCGCTTAGCGACTACGGGATCTCGGCGAAGGGCTTCGCTCCTGCCATCGCCCAGGCGGGCAGCTACGACGGCAAGGTCTACGCCCTGGCCCCGGCCATCAACACGATCGACCTCATCTACAACACCACGATGTTCCAAGAGGCGGGCATCACGACGCCGCCTACGACGTGGGCAGAGCTTCAGACCGACGCGCAGAAGCTGACGAAGAAGGGCGTGTACGGGTTCGCGTTCAGCGCCGACAACGACGGCGAAGGCACCTGGCAGTTCCTGCCGTTCATGTGGTCGAACGGCGGCACGGAGACCGACATCACGACCGCGCCGACGGTGCAGGCGCTGCAGTTCTTGACGGGCATGATCCAGAAGGGCACCGTCTCGAAGAGCGTCGTGAACTGGGGGCAGAGCGATGTGCTCAACCAGTTCCTCGCCGGCAAGGCCGCCATGATGATCAACGGGCCGTGGGAGTTCCCGCAGCTCTCTGCGCAGAAGAAAATCGTCTGGAAGCAGTCTCCCATCCCGACGCGCACCGCGTCGCAGACGTTGCAGTCGCCGCTGGGCGGCGAGACCTTCACCGTGCCGAACACCGGCGACAAGACGAAGATGGCCGCCGCGGGCAAGCTCGTGAAGTGCATCCTCAGCCCTGCCAACCAGGCGAAGATCGCGGCGTCGGAGGGCGATGTGCCCGGGCAGATCTCCGTGGCGACGAGCTTCGCCCAGTCGCATCCGCTGTATGCGGCCATAGCGACCTCGGTCAAGACCGCGCGCGCCCGCACCGCCAAGCTCGGCGCCAAGTGGCCCGCGACGCAGACCGCCATCAACGTGGCGGAGCAGACGGCCTTCTCGGGCAAGGCGTCTCCCAAGGCGGCGCTCCAGCAGGCCAACAGCCAAAAAGAACAGTAGAGATCGGCTGGCGCGAACGATAATGTCAACGACCTCGGTCGACCACCCCGCCACCCGCGGGGCAGCCGCCGCGGCAGTTCCGGGTGAGCCACGGCGCAGGCCGTCGTGGCTCACCCGGGAGGGGCCGCGCTGGCTCTTCTTGGCACCGGCCATCGCCTATATGGTCTTGTTCTTCGGCTACCCGGTCGTCAAGAACGTGACGATGAGCCTGCAGCACTACACGGCGAGCACTTTCTTCACAGGACAGGCCCCGTGGGTCGGTTTCCAGAACTACGTCACCGTCGTGAAGAGCAGCCTGTTCACGACGACGATCGTCAACACCGCCCTCTTCACCCTCGGCTCGATCGTCGGCCAGTTCGTGCTTGGCATGCTGCTGGCGCTCTTCTTCCGGCGGCGCTTCCCGCTCTCCAACCTGCTGCGGGGCCTATTGCTCATGCCGTGGTTGCTGCCCCTGATCGCCTCGAGCGCGGTCTGGAAGTGGATCCTCGACCAAGACAGTGGCGTGCTGAACCAGCTGCTCGGCGTCTTCCACCTCTCCGCCGTGCCCTGGCTGGTGAGCCCGCATATCGCACTTCTCTCGATCGTCCTCGTCAACGTATGGCTCGGCATTCCGTTCAACGTGACCATCTTGTACAGCGGGCTGCAGGAGATTCCCACGGAGCTGTACGAAGCGGCCGAGCTCGACGGCGCCGGAGGGTGGAACATGTTCTGGCACATCACCTGGCCGAGCCTTAAGTCGGTCGTCACCGTGGTGCTCGTGCTCGGGGTCGTCTACACGTTGAAGGTGCTCGACATCATCCTCGGGCTGACGGGCGGGGGTCCGGCGAACTCGACGCAGACGTTGACGACGAACTCCTACCAGACCTCGTTCACGCTCTTCCATTTCGGCCAGGGCGCCGCGATCAGCAACATCCTCATCCTGGTCTCCCTCGTCTTCGCACTGATCTATCTGCGCTTCGCCGCGCGCTCGAACACGGAGTAGGCGCCGAGAATGAAGAGAACCCGACACACGAGCTGGCCGTCGACCGTCTTGGCCATCATTTTTCTCGCGATCATGATCTTTCCGATCTACTGGATGGTCAACGCGAGCTTCCAAAGCAACAGCGCCGCGCAGAGCAGCACGATCTTCCCGATCCACCCGACGCTGTCGGGCTATCGCGTCGCGTTGTCGCAGCAAGGCGGCAACCTCGTCACGAGCCTCATCATCTCGCTGGGCACCGTCGTCTTGTCGCTCGCGATCGCGACCCCCGCGGCCTACGCACTGGCGAAGTTCCGCATCAAGGGCACCAACGTGATCATGTTGGCGCTCCTCATCACCCAGATGATCCCGGGCATCGTCATCGCCAACTCGCTCTACACGGCCTTCAACAACCTGCACCTGCTCAACAACTACTTCGGCTTGATCCTCGCGGATGCCTCCAACTGCATTCCGTTCTCCGTGATCTTGATCAGCGCGTTCATGCGTTCGATCCCAGACTCCCTCGTCGAGGCGGCACGTGTCGACGGCGCCGGGGATCTGCGGGCGTTCCGTTCCGTGGTCTTGCCGGTCAGTCGCAACTCCGTCATCACTGCCGGGCTCTTCAGCTTTTTGTTCACGTGGAGCGATTTCCTTTTCGCGCTGACGCTGACGAGCACAACGGCGGTGCGCCCCGTGACGTTGGGCATCTACAACTATCTGAGCGCGAACGTCCAACAGTGGGCGCCGGTCATGGCGACCGCGGTCTTGGCGTCGATCCCCGCCATGGTCTTGCTGCTGGCCGCCCAGAAATACATCGCCGCCGGGGCGCTCGGCGGCGCGATCAAATAGCCGACCACCCTTGCCGGCAAGCGAAAGGCACACATGAAGTTCACCGACGGCTATTGGCAGCTACGCGACGGCGTGTCGGCACGTTACGCCCGCGAGACGTACGCCGTCGAGCCTGCGGAAGAGGGCGGTGTCGTAGCCCTCGCGGTGACGAAACACATCGCGTCCAGAGGCGACACCCTCAACACTCCGACGCTGACCGTGACCGTCACCTCTCCGCTCCCCGACGTGATCGGCGTGCGGGTCGAGCATTTTGCGCGGCACCTCGGCCGCGGGTTCGCGCTCGCGAAGACCCACCCTCCGGTGTCCGTAGAGGTGTCGCCGGAGGCGGCCGTGGTCAGGTCGGGCCGGCTGCAGGCGCGGCTCGGCGTGACGGGGCCCTGGGATCTGACGTTCAGCGCCGAAGGCGAGAGGCTGACGGCCGCCGCGGAACGTTCGCTGGCCTACGTCGAGGTCGCGCCCGGCAAGACCGCGGAGGAGATCGGCGTCATGGGCCCGGGCCGGCTGGCCGCAGACCCCGCCCTGCCGCGGCATTATGTGTGCGCGCAGCTGTCCCTGGGCGTCGGCGAGCTGGTCTACGGCCTGGGGGAGCGCTTCGGCCCCCTGGTGAAAAACGGGCAGAGCGTCGACATCTGGAACGCCGACGGCGGCACCTCCAGCGAGCAGGCCTATAAGAACGTGCCGTTCTACCTGACGAACCGCGGGTATGGCGTCTTCGTCAACGATTCGGGCCCCGTCTCGTACGAGATCGGCTCGGAGGCCACGGAACGGGTGCAATTCTCGGTGCCCGGCGAGAGCCTCGAATACTTCGTCATCTACGGGCCGGGCCCGAAAGAGATCCTCGAACGCTACACGGCCTTGACCGGCCGGCCAGCCGTCGTCCCCGCCTGGTCGTACGGTTTATGGCTCTCGACGAGCTTCACGACCCGGTACGACGAGGAGACCGTCACCAAGTTCGTCGACCAGATGGCGAAGCGGCGCATCCCGCTCAGCGTCTTCCATTTCGACTGCTTCTGGATGCGGGAGTTCGCCTGGTGCGACTTCGAGTGGGATCCCCGCACCTTCCCCGACCCGGAGGGGATGCTGGAGCGGCTGCACGCGAAGGATCTGCACGTCTGCGTCTGGATCAACCCGTATATCGGGCAGCGCTCGGCGCTCTTCGCCGAGGCCGCCGACGCCGGCTATCTCTTGCGCCGGCCCGACGGCAGCGTGTGGCAGTGGGACAGGTGGCAGGCCGGCATGGCGTTGGTCGACTTCACCAACCCTGCGGCGGTCTCGTGGTACCAGTCGAAGCTGCGAAGGCTCATCGGCCAAGGCGTCGACGCCTTCAAGACAGACTTCGGCGAGCGTGTGCCGCTCGACGTGCGCTACGCAGACGGGTCAGACCCGGCCCTGATGCACAACCGCTACACGGAGCTGTACAACAGCGCCGTTCACGAGGTGCTGACCCAGGAGCGCGGCGAGGCCGGAGCGGTGCTCTTCGCCCGCTCGGCGACGGCCGGTGGCCAGCGTCACCCCGTTCACTGGGGCGGCGACAGCACCTCGACGTTCGAATCGATGGCAGAGACGCTGCGCGGCGGGCTCTCTCTGGCGTTCAGCGGGTTCTCGTTCTGGAGCCACGACATCGGAGGCTTCGAGGGCACGCCCGACCCGGCGGTCTTCAAACGCTGGCTCGCCTTCGGCCTTCTCTCCAGCCATTCGCGCCTGCACGGCAGCGACTCCTATCGGGTGCCGTGGGCGTTCGACGCGGGGCCTTCGGCGGAGGCCGACCCGCAGAGCGCCGTCAGCGTGGCGCGCAAGTTCGCGCGGTTGAAGAACCGGCTCATGCCCTACCTCTTCGCCGCAGGCTGGCAGGCGCACGAGCGGGGCATCCCCGTGCTGCGGCCCCTGCAGATGGAGTTTCCCGGCGATCCCGCCGTCGACTACCTCGACCGGCAGTACATGCTCGGCCCCGACCTTCTCGTCGCGCCGGTCTTCGACGCTCCCGGCCGGGTGACGTTCTACCTGCCGGGCGGCCGGTGGACGAGCCTTCTGACCGGTTCCGTGGTGGAAGGCGGGTCATGGCGCACGGAGACCCACGGCTATGACTCGCTGCCGCTCTACCTGCGCCCCGGGGCCCTCCTGCCGCTCGGCGCCCGGGCCGACCGGCCTGACTACGACTATCTCGACGGGCTGGAGTTCGTCGTCGCGCGTTCGCCGCGGGGCGAGACGACGTCGGAGGTCGAGATTTTGACGCCGTCTGGCCGGCGGGGCGTCTTTCGTGCGACCCGTTCGGCGACATCCGTCCGCATCGACGGCGACGTCGAGCGCGGGTGGGGTGCCCGGTGGGCCGGAGACGAGCGGGCCGCCCGGGCGGAGCGCGGCAGCGTCACGCTCACCGCCTGACCCCGGTCTCTCGCTCCTCCTCCCCCGTTCTCGTTCCTTGCCGACCCGCACGCGCCGGGCGCTGCGGAACGGCTTCCGCGTGCCTCAGAGCAGGAAGATCAGGATCGCCGCGACGGCGGCCGCGGTCACGAGGATGCCAAGCCAGGGGACCCGGGGCCGCAGCCGGCCGGCACCTGCCGCCTGCCTGCCGGCCCTGGCCGTCGCGCGGTCGTCGCGGTAGCGGCCGGCCGCCTGGGCCAGGCGTTCGCCCACGGCCGAGGCGACGCCGAGCATGCGTCGCATGGTCGCCGGATGGCCGATGTCGAACGGAGCGGCCGCGTAAAGGAACAGCCAGTCGTCTACGATCTCGGCGTCGAACGCCGCCGCGTGGTCGATGAACAACGCCATGATGTCGGGCGTGAAGAGGTAGAGCGCGTCCTTTTCGTAGTCGCGGGGGCAGTACAACGTGAAATAGCGGTCAAAGTCGCCCTCCAGGTGCAGCACCTGGTCTCGGGCGAAGGAGGCGGGCAGGTTGCTGACGCCCAGGAGCCCGTTGTTGCCGCGGCCGTCGAGCATCATATGCGGCATTCTGTGGTCGAGGCGCAGCGCGATGAATCCCCAGCGTCGGATCTTGCGGTTCTTGCCCTTGCCGAGCGTGTACCGGTATTCCCCCAGGCGCAGGGGGCGGCCGGTCGTCGTCTCGATCGTCTCGCCGCACACGCGGTCGGTGCCCTGTTGGAACACGGTGCCGGGGTATCCGGGGTCGGGCGAGGTGATGTGCCATTGGAACCCGTTGGCCGTGGCGAAGCGGTCGATGCGGTACCACCGCATCCAGCCGCTACGGCCTGCGAGCGCCGCCAACCACAGAAAGGCGATCACGGCGAGGCCCGCGGCGAGGATCACCGGCGGCACGAGGGCCGTGCGGCCGCTGCCCAGGTGCGCGCCGACCTGCGTGAACGCCAGCCACGCCAGGAGGAAGAGCGGCAGCACCGCGAGCGCGACGAGCGGCAGGGTGCCGGGAGCCTGGCGGGAGCCGGGCGTGTGGGCCTTGCGTGCCAGGCGGCGGAAGGCCTTCACGTCGGGCCAGTCTGGCCGGCTTTCCAGCGGCGCGAAATCCACCCCGACCGGGCCCTGGGTCGGTGCGGGCTGGCGGGTCACGCCGTCTAGGCTATCGGCCCTGGCGGAATAACCCGCCTTGCAATAAAGTTGAGCCAATTAGACTCAAGTTGGTGATCGGCGCCGGCACAAGACCAGACAAGGAGATCCATGGCGAACATGCAGGGGGCTCCCGCGAGCGGGGAGAAGCAGAAGAGCGCGCTCGAACAGTTCGGCGTCAATCTCACGGAGATCGCCCGGCAGGGCGGGCTCGACCCCGTGATCGGCCGCGACGCGGAGATTCGCCGGATCAGCCAGGTGCTCACCCGGCGCACGAAGAACAACCCGGTGCTCATCGGCGAGCCGGGCGTCGGCAAGACCGCCGTCGTCGAGGGCCTCGCCCAACGCATCGTCGCGGGAGACGTCGCCGAGTCGCTGAAAGACAAGACGCTCATCGCGCTTGACATCTCCGCCCTCGTCGCCGGAGCCATGTATCGCGGCCAGTTCGAAGAACGGCTGAAGAAGGTCTTGAAAGAGGTCGACGACTCGAACGGACAGATCATCACGTTCGTCGATGAACTGCACCTGCTGATGGGCGCGGGCGGCGGCGAGGGCTCCGTCGCCGCCTCCAACATGTTGAAGCCCATGTTGGCCCGCGGCGAGTTGCGGCTGATCGGCGCGACGACCCTCGACGAGTACCGGCAGTACATCGAGAAGGATGCGGCGCTCGAACGGCGCTTCCAGCAGGTGTACGTCGGCGAGCCGAGCGTCGAAGACACCATCGCGATCTTGCGGGGGTTGAAGGGCCGTTACGAGGCGCACCACCGGGTCACGATCACCGACGACGCGCTCGTCGCCGCCGCCTCCCTCTCGAACCGCTATATCTCGGCCCGCCAACTGCCCGACAAGGCGATCGACCTGATCGACGAGGCGATGAGCCGGCTCAAGATGGAGATCGACTCGTCACCCGTCGAGATCGACGAGCTGAAGCGCGCCGTCGACCGGCTGAAAATCGAAGAGCTGGCGCTGAAGCGGGAGAAAGACGACGCCTCGAAGGAGCGTCTTGCCAAGCTGCAAGAAGACCTGGCCGCCCGCCAAGGCGAGCTCGCGGGGCTGGAGGAGCGCTGGAGCCGGGAGCGGGCCGGCCTCACCCGGGTCGGCGAGCTCAAAAAGCAGCTCGATGACGCCGTCACCGCGCGCAACAAGGCGATGCGTGACCAGGACTACGCCGAGGTCTCCCGCCTGGAATACACCACGATCAAAGAGCTCACCGAGCAGCTCGATGCGGCCCAGAGCGCCGAGGGGAACGCGGAGGGGCGCATGGTCGGCGACCAGGTGACCGCCGACGACATCGCCACGGTCATCTCCGCGTGGACCGGCATTCCGGTGGGCCGCCTCCTGCAGGGCGAGAGCGAGAAGCTCCTCAACCTGGAGGGCGAGCTTGGCAAGCGGATCATCGGCCAGAAAGAGGCGGTGCGGGCCGTCTCCGACGCGGTGCGGCGCTCCCGTGCCGGGCTCGGCGACGCCGACCGACCGACCGGCTCGTTCCTCTTCCTCGGCCCCACGGGCGTCGGCAAGACGGAGCTCGCGAAGGCTCTGGCCGACTTTCTCTTTGACGACGCCAAGGCCGTCGTGCGTATCGACATGAGCGAGTATGGCGAGAAGTTCGCGGTCTCGCGCCTCGTCGGCGCGCCCCCAGGGTACGTCGGCTACGAACAGGGCGGCCAGCTGACAGAGGCGGTGCGGCGCAGGCCATACTCCGTCGTGCTTTTCGACGAGGTGGAGAAGGCGCACCCCGAGGTCTTCGACCTGCTCCTGCAGGTTCTCGACGACGGCCGCCTCACCGACGGGCAGGGCCGCACCGTCGACTTTCGCAACACGATCCTCATCCTCACCTCGAACCTCGGGGCCCACATTCTCGTCGACCCGTCGCTGACGTTCGACGAGAAAGAGCGGGCCGTGCTTGACACCGTGCGGGGCACCTTCAAGCCGGAGTTCGTCAATCGACTCGACGACATCGTCGTCTTCCAGGCGCTCACCCAGGCGGAGCTGGGCGAGATCGTCTCGCTCTACGTCGATCGGCTGCAGGCGAGGCTCGCCGAGCGCCGGCTGGAGGTCGGCGTCACGCCGGACGCGCGCACCTGGCTGGCCGAGCACGGTTACGACCCCGTGTACGGGGCGCGGCCCTTGCGCCGACTCATGCAGCGGGAGATCGACGACCGGCTGGCTCGTCGTCTGCTCGACGGCACGGTGCACGACGGCGACACGGTGCGTGTGGATCTCGGCGCCGACGGGCGAGGCCTCACCGTGGATCCGGTCGACCCTGGCCCGGAGGGCGTCTGAGGGTCGACGGGTTCTGCGCCGCCCGGGGTTCCTGCCCCGTGCGGGGCGCCCTGGGCCGCGTCTCGTGCCCTGCCGGCCTCGCCCTGTTACTGGGCGGGGCGGGTCTTCGGCGTGAAGGCGTAGGTGCGCGAGGGGTCGCGCACCACCACGTCGCCGAGCGCCTGGTCGATGGCGGCTAAGACGTCGGCCCCGAGCGTGACGCCCGAGGCGGCGGCGTTGGCCGTGATCTGCTCCGGCCGGGTGGCGCCGACCAAGGCGGCGGCCACGTTCGGGTTCTGCAGGACCCATGCGATGGCCAACTGTGGCATCGTCAATCCCGCCTTGGCGGCGATCGGCGCGAGGCGCTGCACGGCGGTGAGCACCTCGTCGCGGAGCATCCGCTCGCCCATCTGCTTGCTGGTCTCTTTGCCGGCGCCGCGGGAGCCTTCCGGCGCGGGCTTGCCCGGCAGGTACTTGCCGGTCAGCACGCCCTGCGCGAGCGGTGACCAGACGACCTGTGAGAGGCCGAGTTCCTTGCTGGTCGGCACCACTTTCTCTTCGATGACCCGCCACAGCAGGGAATACTGCGGCTGGTTCGAGACGAGCGGCACGTGCAGTTCGCGGGCGAGGGCCGCCGCGGCGCGCAGCTGCTCTGCCGACCACTCCGAGACGCCGATGTAGAGGGCCTTGCCGGCGCGCACGACGTCTGCGAAGGCCTGCATCGTCTCTTCCAGCGGGGTTTCCACGTCGTACCGGTGGGCCTGGTACAGGTCGACGTAGTCGACGCCGAGCCGGCGCAGCGACCCGTCGATGCCTTCGCGGATGTGTTTGCGCGACAGGCCCATGTCGTTCGGCCCCTTCGGCCCGATCGGCCAAAACACCTTCGTCAGAATCTCCAGGCCCTCGCGGCGCTGGCCGGCGAGAGCCCGGCCCAAGACCTTCTCGGCCTCGGTGTTGGCGTACGTGTCGGCCGTGTCGAACGTGGTGATCCCCGCGTCGAGCGCCGCATGAACGGTGGCGATCGCCCGATCGTCGTCGATCTGCGCGCCGTGGGTGACCCAGTTGCCGTACGTGATCTCTGAGACCTTGAAACCGCTGTTGCCGAGATACCGGTGCTGAACCATAGCGTCAGGCTACGTGAACCGCCGGCCGTGCTCCTAAGAGGGCGCTTTGAAGAGGGGCCTGCTCGGCGCGGGCAGCCGGCGTCGGCGGCCGGCGTCGGGGTGGGCATGTAGCGTGGACGCATGAGCAAGACGGTGCGTCATGCGACGGTCGTGGTCGCGGGCCTCGGAAGGCTGGGAACGGCATTCGCCCTGCGGGCGGCCGTGGATGGCGCCGCCCATCTCGTCGTCTGGGATCCCGACCGGCACGCCCTCGCCGCGCTCGACGAGAGGCTCGCCGGCGTGGCAGGTGACACGACTGTGCACTTCCAACACGTCGACCTGGGCGACGCAGGGGCGATCGCGGCGGCCGCGCAGCGCGTGCGGCATCGGATAGGCCGGGTCGACGTCGTCATCACCGACTCCACGACCGGCCGCCGCGCGTTCTTCTGGAGGAGCGATTCGGGAGAGGACATCCGCCGCGTGATGCGGGTCAACGCGCTTTCGCCGCTCTACGTCGCCCGCGAGTTCTTGCCCGGCATGCTGGCCGGCCGTGCCCCCGGCCGCTCGATAAGGCCCGCCCGCATCCTGACCGTCGTGCCGGGTCCCGGGCCCGCACCGAGGCCCCGGGCGAGTGTGACGGCGGCGGCCGCCGCCGCGGTCACGACGTGGGGCAAGTCGCTGCGGCTGGAACTTCGCCACGCGGGCGCCAGACACGTGGGCGTGACGC
>DASTNL010000067.1:0-6802 GCA_035720905.1 Microbacteriaceae bacterium | reverse complement strand
TTGGGTGATGGTCTCGTTCTCTACTGTTGATGCCACAGGTGTCTCCCGCCGTAGGTTGTGTGTGACGTCGCCCCTTTTCGGGCGACGAAAACGCTTGCAACGTTAATAGTAGCGAAGAGAATTACCTGTCGCGCGGTCGTCACAGCAAAAAGTAAGAACGGGCATGGATTCTGGCGGCGCGAGCGAAGGCGGCAAGCAACATAGGGAGGCCTGAGAAGTATCGCAACAGGGTCGGCCGTCGCGAGAGACGCTATGTGTTGTAGTGCCGGAGAGTCACGCGGAGGAAGAACCGTCGCCCGGCGTGAAGCGGCCCGCCGCTGCCCTACCCAGCGCTTACGCGGCGGCGGGGGTCGTCGTGAAGAGCGCTGCGAGGCGAACCCCGCCCGCGGCAGAGCGTCAGTGCGTCGGGGTGCCGAGCGGTGCACCCTGCTGAACCACGCGCTCATAGAAGGGCAGCAGCGCCGCCTCATAGACCTCCCACGTGGGCAGCGGGCGCTTTGCCCTGGCCGCCACGAGGCAGTCGAGAAGGTATTCGGTGCGCACGCCCGTGATCGGGTCGAGGGTGCGGCCCTCTTGACGCTGCCCCACGGTCAGCGTGGTGTATGAGTCGTGCCGCGCGAGCTTCCAATAAACGTGGCGGCGTTCCTCGCCGTCGTCGCTCGTGATCACGCCGCGGAAGAAGCTCGGCGAATCGCATTCCAAGATCGCGAGGTCTTCCCAGGCCATGCCCGGAATACGCTTGCGGATGCGGTAGGCCCGCGTCTCGCGCTCCCCGGTGCATTCGCCCATCCAGCCAGCCAACCGGTAAGGCCGGGTGAGACTGCCCCAGACGTCGTCACGCGACGCCAGGAACACTCGGTCGAGAACTACGTAGACGCCGTCTTCGCGCCGCACCAAGCGGCCCGTGGGTTGTGGTGTCATGATGACCTCCCGCTCGTTCGTGCCCCACACTAGTCCCGCAAATAATGGGGAGAAGCTGTGACATCCCGGTAATCTGGCGGGTGTGAAAGATCGCTCGGTGCCCGGCGCCGAAACCGACGACGGGCGTGCCCCGGGCGCCATCCCGACCCTTCGGCTGAACGACGGCGCGCGCCTGCCACAGATCGGGCTCGGAACCTGGCCACTCGACGATGACGAGGTGGAAGAGGCCATCGTTGCGGCGGCCCGCCTGGGCTATCGGCACATCGATACCGGCGAACCGTATGGCAACGAGGTCGGTGTCGGCCGTGGCGTGCGCTCGAGCAACCTGCCGCGCAGCGAGTTCTTCATCAGCACGAAACTCGATGGCAAGTATCAAGGAGGCGACCGGGCGATCGCGGGCCTCGAAGGTTCGCTAGAGAGAATGCAACTCGACTATGTCGACCTCGTCCTCATCCACTGGCCGCTGCCGTTGCTGGGCGAATATGTCTCTACCTGGCACACCTTTGAGACTCTTCTGGCGCGCGGCCTCACCAAGTCGATAGGAGTCTCCAACTTCGCGCCCGCGCACCTCGCGAAGCTTATCGCCGAATCCTCCATCGTTCCGGCCGTGAACCAGATTCAGGTGAGCCCACATGTGCCGAGGGCAGACTACCTGGCTTTTCATGAGCAACACGGCATCGCGACCATCGCCTGGAGTCCCTTGGGTGGCGGAACGCTACTGACCGACCCGGTCATCACGAAGATCGCGGCGGAACATGACGTGAGCCCTGCGCAGGTCGTCTTGCGGTGGTATGTGCAACAAGGCATGGCGGCCGTGCCGAAAACCAAGAATCCGGCCCGCATGTTAGAGAACCGCACCGTGTTCGACTTTCAGCTGACCTCGCACGACATGGTCGCGATGAAGTCGCTTGCCGGCGGCGCCGAGGCCGTCGACCCGGAGACCGACGGTCACTGACGCTGCCGGCCGCAGGCGCCGCCGCGGTGCCTGCGGCTCACGGCCGCGCGGGGCGCGGTTGAATAGGTGGGAGGAGAAGAGGCGCGGGCATGCCACAAGAGGTCTTCACGATCGGCCACTCGACGCGCACGATCGAGGAGTTCACGGCGCTCTTGCACGGGAGTGGCATCGAGGTGCTGGCCGACGTGCGTACCGTGCCGAGATCCCGCCACAACCCGCAGTTCGCGGAGGATGAGCTGCGCTCGAGCATCCCGGCCGCAGGCATCGACTACGAGCGGATGCCCGGGCTCGGCGGCCTGCGCTACACCCGCAAGGCCGACGCGACCGGCCTGAACGACGGCTGGCGCAACGCCTCGTTCCGGCATTATGCCGATTACATGCAGACCGGCGCGTTCGCCGACGCGCTCGCCGGCCTCGTCGCACGCGTCCGAGAGCACACCGTCGCCATCATGTGTGCGGAGGCGGTGCCGTGGCGCTGCCACCGTTCGCTCATCGGTGACGCCCTGCTCGTACGCGGCTTCGCCGTGCGCGACATCATGGGACCCACCTCCGTCAAACCCCACACCCTCACCCGCTTCGCGCGGGTGGATGGGTTGACGATCACGTATCCCTCCGCCGAGCCGTTGCCCGGCGCCGACTAAGGTATGCCTCGGACCCCGGCCGGGTGATGGGGCCGCCCGGGTCGCCGCGCGGTGTGAACGATGTTGCCCGGCGGTCGGGCGGTGAGGGGAGCGGGAACATGCGACGGGTGACGATTCTCGACGACTATCAAGAGGTCGCGCTCTCCAGCGCCGACTGGTCGGCGGTGACCGACCGGTTCCGGGTGGATGTCGTGACGCGGCGCCTCGTCGGTGACGACCTCGAGGCGCGCCTGGCCGAGAGCGAGGTCGTCGTCGCGATGCGAGAGCGCACTCCTTTTCCCGCGGCGCTCCTCGGCCGGCTGCCCGCGTTGCGGCTGCTTGTCACGACCGGTGGCCGCAACGCGTCGATCGACCTCGCCGCCGCCCGCGCCCAGGGGGTCACCGTTGCCGGCACGCGCGGCGCCGGCAACGGTGTCGCCGAGCTCACCCTCGGCATGATGATTGCGCTCACCCGCCACTTCGCCGAAGAAGACGCGGCCGTTCGGGCCGGCGGCTGGCAGCACACGATCGGCCCGGGCCTCGCCGGGCTGACGCTCGGGGTGCTTGGGCTCGGCCGGATCGGCGGCCCCGTCGCCGATCTCGCCCGCGCCTTCGGGATGCACGTCATCGCCTGGGACCGCTCATTGACCCCCGAGCGCGCGGCGGCGCACGGTGCCCGGGCCGTCGGGCGGGAGGCGCTGTTCCGCGAATGCGACATTCTCACGATCCACCTGCCGCTCGCCGAGGGCAGCCGCGGGCTGGTCGGCGAACGGGAGTTCTCGCTCTTGAAGCCCACGGCATACCTCGTCAACACGTCGCGCGGGCCGATCGTCGACGAACGGGCGCTCGTGGCGGCCCTTGACGAGGGGCGGATCGCCGGCGCGGCCCTCGACGTGTATGACACCGAGCCGCTGCCGGCGAAGCATCCGCTGCGGCGGGCGCCTCGCACCTTGCTGCTGCCGCATATCGGGTACGTCACGACCGACCAATACGCGCGCTTTTACGCCGACGCCGTCGAGGACATCGTCGCGTGGGACGGCGGGGCACCCGTGCGGGTGCTGTGACGCGGGCCGCCAGCGGTGCGGTCAGGCTTCGATGTTACGGTTGTCGCCGTGATGCTGATCCCGGCCCGGGCGCCGCGACTCGTGGCGTTCGATCTCGACGACACCCTCGCCCCTTCTAAGTCGCCCGTGCCCGAGGAGATGACGGTTCGGCTGCGCCGCTTGCTCGCCGTCGTGCCCGTCGCGATCATCTCGGGTGGCAGGTTCGCCCAGTTCCGGCAACAGGTGATCGAGCGGCTCGGCACGGTGCCCGCCGCAGACCTCGCCGGGCTGCACCTCTTGCCGGCGTGCGGCACCCAGTATTACCGCTGGGCGCCGGATGCGGAGGGTTCCGAGCTGGTTCCCGACGGGCCTGCCGGCGGAAGCTGGCGGCGGGAGTACTCCGAAGACCTGAACGATGAGGAGAAAGACGGCGCCATCCGGGTGTTGGAGGAGGAGGCACGCCGGCTGGGCCTCTGGGAAGAGCACCCCTGGGGCCCCATCGTGGAGGATCGCGAGTCGCAGATCACCTTCTCCGCCCTCGGGCAGTCCGCGCCGGTCGACGCGAAGGCGGCATGGGATCCGGACGGCGCCAAGCGGCGGGTGCTGCGGGCCGCCGTCGCAGCGCGCTTGCCGGGCCTCGAGGTGCGCGCGGGCGGCTCCACCTCCGTCGACATCACCCGGCCCGGCATCGACAAGGCCTACGGCATGCGCAAACTGGCCGGCCTCACCGGCCTGGCCCTGACCGACATGCTGTTCGTCGGCGACCGGCTGGAGCCGGACGGCAACGACTACCCGGTGAAGGCCCTCGGTGTGCCGTGCGTCGCCGTCGGCGGCCACCGCGAGACTCCCGCCGTCGTCGACAGGATCCTGGAGCGGTTGCGCGACCGGGAGGCCGCCGCCACGGTGGCGACGGCCGCGTCGCCGGCGACCGGCCGTAGCCTGGGGTGATGACAGCGACCGCGCACGGCCCTCGCGACCCCGGGGCGCTCCCCGTCGATCCGGAGTCGAAGGCCAGGCTCGCCCGCGATGGGCTGCGGCTCGGGCTCGTCGACACCTCCTCCGCATCGTTCGCGCTCTGGCTGCAGGCGGGTGCACGCGGTTTTCACAACGCACGCCCCACTCGAGAAGAGGTCGGGCGCGTCACGCCCGAATCGGCGTATCGCCGCACCACGGCGGTCTGGGATGACGCGGCCGATCCCGGGACCCCGGTCGCCACCGTCTCGTCGTGGGTGTCGCCGCTGAGCGTCCCCGGCCCGCTCGGCCCGACGCTGGATGTCGACGCGTGGGCCATCAGTTCCGTCACGGTCAGCCCTACACACCGGCGCCACGGCATCGCCCGCGCGCTTCTCGAGGCGGAGTTGCGCACGGCGCACGCCGCCGGCGTTCCGGCGGCGATGTTGACAGTCTCGGAGGCGACGATCTACGGGCGGTACGGGTTCGCGCCGGCAGCGCGGTGTTCCGACTTCGTGGTCGACACTCGCCGTGCCGGCTGGCGCGGACCTGACCCGGTGGCCGAGCGGCGCGGCGCCGTGCGTTTCGTGGAGCCCGAGGTGTTGCGGCAGGTCGCTCGACCGGTGTTCGAGGCGGCGCGCAGGCGTGCTCCCGGCCAGGTTCCCGCCGATGACGCCCTCTGGTCGGAGATCACGCACGCGACGCTCTCGGCGGAGGACGCCGAATTGGCGCCGAACCTGCGCGCCATCCGGTATGAGGCCGAAGGCGAGACCCGCGGGTTCGCGCTTTACCGCGTGGAGAAGCTCCCCGAAGACCACGACGTCACTACCCACACGGCGACCGTTCTGCACCTCGCCGCCGCCACCGACGACGCCTACGCGGCCCTGTGGCGCTTTCTCGTCGGGCTCGACCTCGTCGCCTGGGTGAGGGCGTCGCTGCGCAGCGTGGACGAGCCTTTGCGGTGGCTGATCCGCGATCAGCGCGCCATGGGGATCACCCGCGACTACGACCATCTCTGGGTGCGGCTGCTCGATGTTCCGGCGGCGTTGGAGGCGCGCGGCTATGCGGCGCCCGGCGCGGCCGTCGTCGAGGTCGCCGACCCGCTGGGGTTCGCTGCCGGCCGTTTTCTTCTGGAGGTCGATGCGGCGGGCGGCGGCCGGGTCACCCCCGGGGCCGCCGAGGTGCCGGCGGGCGTGCCGGTACTGCGGCTCGGCGTGGCCGAACTGGGCGCGCTCTACCTGGGCGGCGTCGGCGCTGGAACCCTCGCCCGGGCCGGGCGGGTCACGGAGGGTGCGCCGGGGGACGCCGCCCGGGTGGATGCCTTGTTCCACTCGCCGGCCGCGCCGTGGCTGGGCATCTGGTTCTGAAGCTCTCCGGTGCACGGTGGCACCGGTCGGTTCCTGCCGCCCTCAACGGCGATCGCAAAGGGGCTCCGGCCTGTCGTATGGGTGATGCCTCCGGCCTCGTCGCGCCCTTCGTGATTCGGGAATCCGACGGGTGCTGGCCCGTGTCGGTGTCTGTCGGGTGTCATGGCGCGGGGTGGCCGCGCGCAGGGTCTACATGCACAATGCAGCTGTTGCCGCTATGGTGATGCCATGGGCGTGTCGATGACTGTGCGCGATGTGCCGGATGCTGTGCGCGATGAACTGGCCGCGCGCGCGGCACGGGCGGGGCAATCCCTGCAGGAGTATGTGCGCGGCATGCTCGTCGACAGCGCGTCTCGCCCGTCGGCGGGCGATGTGATCGCCCGCGCGCGGGCCCGGGTCGACGCCACCGGGGTACGGGTCGACGCGCGCTCGATTCTTGTCGCCCGCGACGCGGATCGCCGGTGACCTCTCACCTCGTATGCGACGCCTCTGCCATCGTCGCGCTGCTCCTCGACTCGGGGCCTGACGGACAGTGGTCGGCGTCGGTGTTGACGGGTACCAGCCTCGCCGCGCCCACGCTGTTGGCATTCGAGGCCGCGAACATCATCCGCCGGCACAAGGCGGCGCACCTCATCACCGTGGACCAGGCCGCCCAAGCTCACGCCGACCTCGTCGCCCTTGGGATCGAGCAATGGCCGTACGAGGTGCTTGCCACGCGTATTTGGGAGCTTCGGCAGAACCTCACGAGCTATGACGCCGGTTACGTGGCACTCGCCGAGTTCCTCCGCGTTCCGCTCGTCACCCTCGACCGCCGCATCGGCCGGGCTCCCGGCGTTCGCTGCACGATCATCACACCTTGAGTCCCGCGTGGGTGGGTCCATGGAGTCGGCCGTCCATCCCATGACGGTGGCTGTCACTGCCCGAGCGCCTGCGTGGGTCTGGACT
>DASTNL010000066.1:0-3222 GCA_035720905.1 Microbacteriaceae bacterium | reverse complement strand
TGCCCCGCCCCGCGCCGCACGGTGCGCCGGGCCGGGCCCGCGGGCGTCCCCTCGGGCAGGGACCGGCCGCGTGGTCATCACCTCGTCATCGTAGCCATGCCGGACTGTCAGACTGATGCCATGATCATCCTCGCCGGAACGCCCATCGGGAACCTTGGCGACGCCTCGGCGAGGCTGCGTGACACGCTGGAGTCCGCGGCCATCGTCGCGGCGGAGGACACGCGGGTCGCCGGGCGCCTTCTCCACGGCCTCGGTATCGCCAACCGGCCGAAGCTCATCGCCCTGCACGAGCACAACGAGAGGCAGAGGGCCGAGGAACTCGCGGAAGAGGCTCGGGCTCTCGATCTCGTGGTCGTGACGGACGCGGGCATGCCGACCGTCTCCGACCCCGGCTACCGCATCGTCGAGGCGGCGGCACGAGTCGGCGTGCCGGTCACCGTCGTGCCGGGCCCTTCGGCGGTACTCGCCGCCCTGGCCGTCTCCGGCCTGCCGACCGACCGTTTCACCTTCGAGGGGTTCATCTCCAAGCGGGCCGGCGAGCGGGCTGCCGCCTTCGCCGCGCTCGCCGCCGAGGAACGCACCATGGTGTTCTTCGACTCCCCGCATCGGCTGGCGGCGAGCCTTGCGGCGCTGGCCGAGGCGTTCGGCCGAGAGCGGCGGGCGGCGGTGTGCCGGGAACTGACGAAACTGCACGAAGAGGTGCGTCGTGACACGCTCGGCGGGCTGCAGGCGTGGGCCGAAGAGGGGCTGCGCGGTGAGATCGTGCTGGTCGTCGCCGGGGCTCCCGCCGCGGCGGGCGACCCCGACGCGGCCCTCGCCCGCGTGCTGGAACTCGTCGCGAGCGGCACGGGGCTCAAGGAGGCCAGCGCCACCGTCGCCGCCAGGGAGGGGCTCGGCCGCCGCGAGCTCTACGAGGCGGCACTCGCCGCACGTCGAAGCCCGCGGCCGTGAACAGGCATCGACCAGTCGACGTGGCCGGCGGGAGGGATCGCGGCGCGCCCCGCAGCGGGGGTGACGGCACGAGGCCGCCTTGGCACGAGGTCAGGGCGAGAACGCCTTCCCTTTAAGATAGGTCGCATGGCCGACGGCTCGTCTTTCTTCATCACCACCCCGATCTTCTATGTCAACGACGTTCCGCATATCGGCCACGCATACACGGAGGTCGCCGCCGACGTTCTCGCCCGCTGGCACCGGCAGGCGGGCGACGACACCTGGCTCTTGACCGGCACGGACGAACACGGGCAGAAGATCCTGCGCACGGCCACTGCGAATGGCGCCACACCCAAGCAGTGGGCCGACAAGCTCGTCACCGAGGCGTGGCATCCGCTTTTGGAGACCGTCGACATCGCCAACGACGACTTCATCCGCACGACAGACGAGCGGCACGAGCGCAACGTGCAGCGCTTTCTGCAGAAGCTGTATGACGCCGGCTACATCTATGCGGGGGAATACGAGGCGCTCTACTGTGTCGGCTGCGAGGAGTTCAAGCCCCTGAGTGAAACCCTCGACGGCACCGGCGAATATGAGGGTCAGAAGGTCTGCGCCATCCATTCGAAACCGCTCGAGCTCTTGCAAGAGAAGAACTATTTCTTTCGCATGAGCAAGTTCCAAGACCGGCTGCTCGAGCTCTACCGTGCCCGGCCCGACTTCGTGCAGCCGGAGTCGGTGCGCAACGAGGTCATGCAGTTCGTGCGGCAGGGCCTGGCCGACCTCTCGATCTCGCGCTCCAGCTTCGACTGGGGCATCAAGGTGCCGTGGGATCCGAGCCACGTCGTCTACGTGTGGTTCGACGCGCTTCTCAACTACATCACGGCGATCGGCTACGGCGAAGACGAGGCCGCCTTCCACAGGCGATGGCCGGCCACGCACATCGTCGGCAAAGACATCGTGCGCTTTCACGCCGTCATCTGGCCGGCGATGCTCATGGCGGCGGGCCTCGAGGTGCCGCAGAAGGTCTTCGGCCACGGCTGGCTGCTGGTCGGCGGCGAGAAGATGTCGAAGTCGAAATTGACGGGCATCGCGCCGGCGCAGATCACCGACACCTTCGGCTCCGACGCGTTTCGCTACTACTTCATGCGGGCCATAAACTTCGGCCAGGACGGCTCGTTCAGCTGGGAAGACCTTGCCGCCCGGTATCAGGCGGAACTTGCCAACGGGTTCGGCAACCTCGCCTCCCGGGTCACGGCGATGATCGCGCGCTACGACGACGGCGCCGTGCCGGGGGCCGGCGAGCCCGCTGCCGCCGACCGCGACGTTCGCAAGACCGTCGCCGAGGCCGCCGCGGCCGCCGACGCCGCGATGAACCGGCTCGCGATCCACGAAGCGCTCGACGCGATCTGGACGATCGTCGACGAGCTGAACGGCTATATCACCGCGCAGGAGCCGTGGGCCCTCGCGAAAGACCCGGCACGCCGTGGCCGCCTCGATACCGTCCTCTACACGACGGCGGAGGCGTTGCGGGCGCTCACCGTGCTCTTGAGCCCCGTACTGCCGAAGGCGACCCGCCGGCTCTGGTCGGCGCTCGCCGAGGATGCGCTCGGCCCGCTCGCCGACCAGCCGGTGCGCTCCGCCGGGCAGTGGGGTCAGTTGCCGGCCGGGGCCCGGGTCCAGAAGATCGAGGCGCTTTTCCCGCGCATCGAAGCCGTCGTGGACTGACGCCCCGATGGGCCACCACGACCACAGCTACCCTCCGCAGCCTTCGCCGCTCGCGGTCGCCGTCTACGACAACCACACCCATCTCGACCCCGAGGTCTCCGACACCGACCGGGTCGGGCAGCCCCTGAGCATGCACGAGCACCTTGGGCGGGCGTCGGCCGCCGGCGTGGCAGGCATCGTGCAGGTGGGTACCGACCTGGAATCCTCCCGCTGGTCGGCCGAGGCGGCTGCCCGCGACGATCGGGTGCTCGCGGCCGTCGCCATCCACCCCAACGAGGCACCCCGGCTCGCGGCCCGGGGTGAGCTGGAGGACGCGCTCGCCACCATCGACGACCTTGCCGGCCGGCCACGGGTGCGGGCCGTCGGCGAGACCGGCCTCGACTGGTTCCGCACCGGCGACGACGGCCGGGCGGCCCAAGTATCCTCCTTCGAGGCGCATATCGAGATTGCGAAGAGGCACGGCCTGGCGCTGCAGATCCACGACCGCCAGGCGCACCGAGGTGTCATCGAGACCCTTGATCGCGTCGGCGCTCCGGAACGCACCGTGCTGCACTGCTTCTCCGGCGA
>DASTNL010000065.1:0-3968 GCA_035720905.1 Microbacteriaceae bacterium | reverse complement strand
TGCAGATCCGGCACGTTACGAAGTCTGGCACGGTCACGGTGCTGCGGCAGGAGATCCCCGTCACGGCCGGCGAGATCGTCGACGGCACGGTGATGAGCCGCGCAGCCCTCGAACGCTTCCTCACCGAACAAATCGCCCGCGCAGCACGGGAGAACGTGCTTTTCTCCGTTCAGCTGAAGGCCACCATGATGAAGGTCTCCGACCCGCTCATCTTCGGCAGCGCGATCCGCGTCTTCTTCCCCCAAGTCTTCGAGAGGTGGGGCGAGGCTCTGGGGGCGGCCGGCCTGAACCCGGCCAACGGTCTCGCCGGGATTCTCGCGGGGCTCGACGCCGTGCCGGAGGGCGAGAAGATACGGGCCGCCATCCACGAGCGGCTGACACGGGAGCCGGCCATCGCGATGGTCGACTCAGAACGCGGCATCACGAACCTGCACGTGCCGAGCGACGTCATCATCGACGCGTCGATGCCGGCCATGATCCGTAATTCGGGCAAGATGTGGAACGCGGCGGGTGAGTTGCAAGACACGCTCGCCGTCATCCCCGACTCCAGCTACGCGGGCGTCTACCAGGCCGTCATCGACGACTGCCGCGCACACGGCGCCTTCGACCCGGCCACGATGGGCTCAGTGCCGAACGTCGGGCTCATGGCGCAGAAGGCGGAAGAGTACGGCAGCCACGACAAGACGTTCGAGATTGAGGCCGCCGGAATGGTGCAGGTCGTCGACTCCGCCGGCCGGGTGCTCATCGAGCACGCGGTCGAGGCCGGCGACATCTGGCGGGCCTGCCAGGCCAAGGACGTGCCGATCAAGGATTGGATCGAGCTGGCCGTGCGACGCTCGAAGGTCTCGCACACGCCGGCCGTGTTCTGGCTCGACGAGACGCGGGCGCACGATGCGCAACTGATCAAGAAGGTGCGGGAGCACTGGGCCGAGATCGACACCGACGGCCTCGAGCTCACCATCATGGCGCCGGTCGAGGCGACCCGGTACTCGCTGGAGCGGATCCGCCGGGGCCTCGACACGATCTCCGTCACCGGCAACGTGCTCCGCGACTACCTGACCGACCTGTTCCCCATCATGGAACTCGGCACGAGCGCGAAGATGCTCTCGATCGTGCCGCTCATCGCGGGCGGCGGCCTCTTCGAGACCGGCGCGGGCGGCTCGGCACCGAAGCACGTCGCGCAACTCCTCAAAGAAGACCACCTGCGCTGGGACAGCCTGGGGGAATTCCTCGCCCTCGCCTCGAGCCTCGACCACCTGGCGGAGACGACCGGCAACAAACGCGCCGGCATCCTCGGCCGGGCCCTCGACCGCGCCACCGGTGTGCTGCTGGAGAAGAACATGTCCCCTCGGCGCGTGGTGGGCGAGCTCGACAACCGAGGCAGCCATTTCTTCCTTGCCACCCAATGGGCGAAGGAGCTCGCGGCGCAGACCGACGACACGGCGCTCGCCGCCTCGTTCGCACCGCTCGCTAAGAAGCTCGCCGCCGCCGCGAACGTCATCGATGCCGAGCTGCTCGGCGTACAAGGCGCCTCCGTCGACCTCGGCGGCTATTACCGCCCCGACGAGGCGAAGACCGACGCCGTCATGCGCCCGTCGTCGACGTTCAACGACATCCTCGCCACCCTCACTGCCTGACCTACGCCGACGGGCTCGGCATGGGCGAACGACGACGCACCACGAGAGGGGAGGCACGGGGCAGGTGGCACATCGACGTTTCACGCGGGAGGAATTGGAGCGGTTCCGCGACGCGGACGTGCCCGACCTCGTCGGCCCCGGTGTCAAACTCCTCTTCATCGGCGTCAACCCGGGGCTCTGGACTGCAGCCACGGCGACGCCCTTCGCACACCCGGGCAACCGGTTCTACCCGGCGCTCGACAAGGCAGGAATCGTCGCGCTGCCCAAGAACTTCGCCGACGGCTTCTCCGACGACGACCGTGCTCACATCATGGCAGCGGGTATCGGCATCACGAACCTCGTGCACCGCGCCACCGTGCGCGCCGACGAGCTGAGTCGTGAAGAGCTACGGGCCGGCGCCTCGCGGGTCGCAGAGGACGTGGCCCGCTGGCGGCCCGCCGTGGTGGCGGTAGTGGGGATCACCGCATACCGCACAGGCTTCCGTCGCCCGAAGGCGGTACGGGGCGAACAGCCGGAACTCCTCTCGGGCGCCCGGCTTTGGGTTGTGCCGAACCCCAGCGGCCTGAACGCGCACGACACGGTGGCGAGCCTAGCCGAGGCCTACGCCGAGCCCGCCCGCGCCGCCGGCCTCCTGCGCTGACGGCCCGCCGCACCGAACTATCTCTGCACGACGTAGCGTTCCGGGTCGACGTGGGCGCACACCAACTCCGCCCCGAGCAACCCGGCGAACCGCGCCGCTTCCAACGCTACGCGCTCCGGCTGGTGCGGGACCAAGCCGACGACGATGACTGGCGCATGCCGTCCTGGCTGCTGCGCGTCGGCCCCTCCGACGGGTTCCCGATCTGTCAACTCGCGCTCCATGACGACGTGGGCTTCTGGTCGACGAGGTCCACGCGCCATGCGTCGGCGCGGTCGTCGTATGCGAGCCGGCACCAGCTGGCCGTCGGCACGCTCGCGGCGGCCTCGACCGCCGGGTCGATCCAGGCCAGGACGGCACGGATCACGGCATCGTGCGTGACGACGACCACCCGTTCCGGACGGCCGGAGACGACGCGCGCCAGCCCCCTTCGCGCCCGCTCCAGCACCGTGTCGAGGCTTTCGACGCCGGGGGCGGCGTCGACACTGCCGAACCGGGCGACAACCTCCGCCTTGACCTCACCGGTCCAGGCGCCGTAGTCGCGGTCGTTGAAATGCTTGTCGGTACGCAACTCGGCACCGCCGCGCCCAGCGATCGCCCAGGCAGTGTCCCGGGCACGGTGCAGCGGGCTGCAGAGCACCAGCAGCGGATTCCAACCGGCCAGGTCGCCGGCGAGCCGGGCGGCCTCCTCGCGTCCCTCGTCGTCCAGCGGGGGATCGGCCAGGCCGCGCAATCGCCCTTCGGTATTCAGCGCGGTGCGGCCGTGGCGGGCGAGGGTGACGTAGCGCACGAGGTGGTCCTTTCGTCGTTGTCTGCGGGGGAGCGGCCGAAGACCCGTGTGTACAGGTCACTGCCGTGGCTGGTAGGCAAGGGTGTGCCCTCGACGAGGCGAAAGTCGCGTGCCGGCTCGGCCCGCAAGAACAACGCCCGGGCGCGGCCGCCTTCAGCCTCTGTCGCAAGGCCGTGGGCAAGGTCGTACATGTGGGTGACGTAGACCGCCTTCACGCCGCGGCGAATGAGCGCGTGCACGACCTGCCGGGCGATCTCGGAGCCCTCCTTCTCGTTCGTCGAGGCGAACGACTCGTTGAAGAGCACCAGGGCCCCGGAGGCGAGCTGGTCGGCGATGGCACTCATCCGCGCCAATTCCTCATCGAGCTTGCCGCCTGTGAGCTCGTCGTCCTCTTCGCGTTTGAAGTGGGTGAAAACCCCGTGGCGCACGGCCGCCGTGAGCGAGGCGGCGGGTACAAACATGCCGCATTGCGCCATCAGCTGTGCCTGCCCGATCGCCCGGAGCAGCGTGGACTTGCCGCCGCTGTTCACCCCGGTGATGACGATCAGGTCGTCGTCGGCGGCCGCCACGTCGTTGCCGACGACGCTCGTGCGGTTCATGACGGCCAGGGCCACGTCAAAGAGGCCGTGCGCGTCGAGGAGCACCCCGCCCGCCGGCCGCACGTCGGGCCGTGCGACCGGCAGGTCGTGCTCTTCCAACGCCGCCGCGGCACGGATGCAGCCGACGTAGAAGCCGAGCTCGTCGCGCAGCATCGTGAAGAAGCTCAGGATGTGGTCGGTGGAGCGGGCCAACGCACCGGCGACGAGGTTCACGCCGCGTCCGTGCAACCGGGTGAGTGCGTTGGCGCCGGCCTCGTCGCGGTCAGCGATGCGGAACGACAGATCCGGGTGGGTCAGCGCGTTCA
>DASTNL010000064.1:0-6265 GCA_035720905.1 Microbacteriaceae bacterium | reverse complement strand
CGCACCGCACGACTTCAAACAGGTTTCCGGGGGGTTGCTTCTGCAGACCCGCGACTCGTTCGACGGATTCTCGAGCGAGGGCTGGCGGCTCGTCGCCGGGCCCGAGGCCGACGAAGCGACGCGCGCCGACCTGGAGTTCGCGTGGCGGGCGTGCCGTTCGGTGAAGTCGAACGCCATCCTTCTCGCCCACGACGGCGCGTCGGTCGGGGTCGGAATGGGCCAGGTCAACCGAGTCGACTCGTGCGGGCTCGCGATCCGCCGGGCGGGGGAGCGGGCCGAGGGGTCAGTCGCCGCCTCCGACGCGTTCTTCCCCTTCGCCGACGGCGTCGAGGCCCTCGTGGGGGCGGGCGTGCGGGCGATCGTGCAGCCGGGCGGCTCCATCCGCGACGAGGAGGTCATCGCCGCCGCGGCCGCCGCCGGGGTCACCATGTATGTCACGGGGCGCCGGCACTTCTTCCACTGACCGGCCTCGTCCCGCCCGGCGGCCACGGGGCGGCGTCGAGCCGCACGGCCGGCCTCCTGCCCCGCCGTGCGGCCTGCCTTTGGCGCGGACGCCGTGACTATTCGCCCGGTACATATCGCACAGGGAATGCTCCGGTAAGGTCACACTGTGAGTAGCACAGCAGAAGCCACGACCCCGACAATGTCGACCGCCCGGCGGCGCCCGGCGGCACCGGCGGTCGGCTACGCGGGCCGGCTCCTCGCGGCGGTCGTCACCGCGTTCTGCGTGACCGCCGCGGGCTACATCGCCACCATCGTGCTGCTCTTCGCGGCGAACGGCGCGAGCGCGGCGGCGCTCGCGAGCCTCGGCGCCTATTTCGCGCTCGGCGCGCTCGTCACCGCGATCGTACTCTTCATCGCCGCCGCGTTCGGCCTCTTCGCCCGCTGGTACGGGGCTCTCCTCGCGGGGCTTGTCGGCACCCCGATCGGGGTGCTTCTGGGGCTTCTCCTCGTACTCTCCGGCGCGAAGTTCACCGGATCGCTCTGGCTGCAGATGCTCGGCTCCTTGTTGAGCGTCAACTTTCTTCTCTGGTTCACGGTGACGGCCGCGGCACCGCTCTTGGGGCCGATCGTCTGGGCTGCGACCGTGCGCGGCCGTCGTCGGTCGGGCCCGGTGTTGCTCGTTCGGCTGCCGGCGGCCGGCGAGGGTGCGGGCGGGGCGGCGGATGCCGACGAACAGTGGGACGGCCTTGTCCACACGCTCACCGGCCTCGGCGCCGACGCCGTCGAGGTCCCGGTCGCCGAGCATTCCGCCGACTCGGTCTTCGTCGGCGACATCGTCGTCGTTCTGGGGGCGGCCGCCATCCCGGCTGCCGGCGGCGGCAGGCAGGCCGAGGTGGGCGACCTGCGGCTGCGGCTGCGGGAGCGTTCCGCCGCGATCGAAGAGCTTGACGAGCCGGAGGATCTTTTTGGCGCCGACGTGCTGGTCGCAGGCCGCGACGTGTATGTCGCGGCGGGCGGGGCGACCAGCGCTGCCGGGATCCGCGAGCTGCGCGAGATCGCGGCCGTACGCGGCTACGGGGTCGTCGCGCTCGAGGGCGTCACCGGTCGGTTGGCGGATGCGGCGACGGCGTTGCCGGACGGCACGGTGCTGGGCGACCCCGAGCGTCTCGGTCAGGCGGCGGAACTCGTTCGGGCACTCCGGCCCGCGCCGGAGCCTGCCGGGGCCTCCGTCTTGGTCGTCGACGAACAGACCGTGCTCGTCTCGGCCGCCGCACCCCAGACCCAGGCGATGCTCGAACGGCTCGGCTTCGCCACCGTGTCGGTCGACGTGAGCGCGTTCGAGAGCCGCGGCGGAGGACTCGGCCGTCTCGCCGCCCGTCTCGGCTGACGAAAACGGGCGCCGGGACCCTGCCGGGTAGGTCGTGTGTCGAGTCAGGCGTCGTCGGGCGGGCGCCAGGCCGCTTCGCGCATGACGATGCGGAACCGTTCTGCCGAGCCGCGCAACGGCGTGTTCTCGCGCACGTAATGGCGAAGCGCCGTGCCGTCGTGGCACTGTGGCGCGCTGCCGTCGGCGTGGACGACCCGCCACCAGGGCACGGCTGAGCCGTAATGTGCCATGACCTTGCCGACCCGCCGGCTCGCCCGGGAACCAAGCTGTGCGGCGATGCCGCCGTACGTCATGACCCGACCGGGCGGGATCTGGGCGACGACGTGCAAGACCTCCTCGGCGAACTCGTCTTCGCAAACGTGCGGCGAGACGTGCCCGGCGGGGCCGCGCTCAGAGTGTGAGGGCACCGATCGTCTCGCCATAGCGGGTCTCTCCGACGTCTTTGAACCCGATCCGGTGAAAGAAGGCCTCCGGGCCTTCGGTCCCGGGCTCCCAGATGACCGTGATGCGCTCGAAGCCCCGCTTGCGGGCCTCCTCTGCGAGGGCGCGCGCCGCGAAGCTGCCGACCCCTTGGCCTTGTACCTCGGCGTCGACGTTGATACGCCAGATGCAGGCCCGAAACTCCTCGTGGGGGTCGTCGGGGTCGAAATTGCCATGGATGAAGCCGACGACCCGGCCGTCTAAGACGACGACGCGCTGCCACGACGTGTTCGGGTCGGCGACCGAGGCCGCCACCGAATACGAGACCGGCGCGACGAACTGCTCTTGGCCCGGCTTGAGGGTGAGGCTGTTGGCGGCCGCGATGTTCGAGGCAGACAGCTCTTCCAGTTTCAACTCAGCCATGAATTCAGAGTATCCGACGCCCCGATGCCGTGGACGAGCGGAGGTGCCCGGCCGGGCCTCCATCGGATTTGTACCGACTGTGGCGGTGTGTGAAAGGGGGCCTATGCCTGCCGGGCGCCGGGGTTCTAGAGTATCCGTGTACGGGGCATGTGACGGCGGTACGGTGTGACACGCCGGGCTGATGAGGCGCGAGACTGTAAGGCTGTGGCCGCGGTGCGGCGGCGAGGCCAAGACGCGGGAGGCTGCGGATGACGCAGGCGTTATCGACGGAGCCGATCACGACCCTCGGCCCGGGCCACAAGGGTCTCGCCCCGTCGGCCTGGGGCATGTCGCAAGAAGAGTTCGTGGATTCCCGGCCCCGCCTCGGCGACCAGCAGACGCCGTTGCTCACCCTCGACAAGGCAGCCCTCGAACACAATGTCGCCGAGATGTTCGCGTGGGCCGAAGGCGCGGGCCTCACCCTGGCTCCCCACGCGAAGACGACGATGGCGCCGGTCCTGTGGGCGGCGCTTTTGGAGGCGGGCGCCTGGGGCGTCACTGTCGCGACCGGCTGGCAGGCGCAGGTGGCCCGCAGCTTCGGCATCACGCACGTCATGGTGGCGAACGCCCTCGCCGACCCCGTCGCGGTGCGCTGGGCCGCCGACGAGATGAACCGCGACCCGACCTGCGAGATCCTCAGCTGGGTCGACGACTCACGCACGATTTCGGCCATGGAGAAGGTTCTGCGGCAGGCCGGCGCGGAGCGCAAGATGCCTGTCATCGTCGAGCTGGGCGCCATGCACGGCCGCACCGGCGTGCGCGGCGTGCGACGGGCGATTGAGCTCGCACGCCAGGTTCACGACAGCCGGCTCCTCGAACTGGCCGGCGTCGGCGGTTACGAGGGCGTACTCGCCCACGACCGCAGCGCCGTCTCGCTGGCGAGGGTCGACGCCTATCTCGACGACATCGCGACTCTTCATCGTTCGGTGAGCCAATGCGACCTGCTGCGCGACGCCTCGCCCATCGTCACCGCGGGCGGCAGCGCCTACTTCGATCGGGTCGCCGCCCGGCTCGGCCCCCTCAGCGACGCCGCGATCGTGCTGCTGCGCTCCGGCGCCTTTCAGCTGCACGACGACGGGTTCTACGCGGGCATCAGCCCGATGGGCAGGCTGCCCGGAACCCGTCCGTTGCGCTCCGCCATGCACGTACGCACCCGGGTGCTCTCGCACCCCGAGCCGCACTTGGCGCTCCTCGACGCCGGCAAGCGTGACCTGCCGTTCGACGAGGGCCTGCCGGTGCCCCTTTTCGTCGTCGGGGTGAGTGAAGACGAGAGTCGCCGCCTGCTGGCGGGAGCCCGGGTGAGCGCGTTGAACGACCAGCACGCCTTCCTTCAGTTGCCGGGCGGCCTGGCCGACGACCTGCCGCCCGGCACAGTGGTCGTCTTGGGGCTCTCCCATCCCTGCACGGCGATGGATCGTTGGCGGTTGATCCCCATCGTCGAACGCGCGGCGGGACGTGCACCGGCAGGCCCCTCGGCAGGGGGCACCGTGCCGGCCTGCGTCTACGACGACACGGTGATCACGGCGCTCGCCGAGACGTACTTCTGACCGCGATCCGGGCCTCGGCCGGGCATCGGTCACCTAAGGTGGGAGCGGCGTCGGCGTGCGGCGGCCCTCCGGTGCCGGGCGGCCCGCGCCTCGAGCCGAAGGAGCATCATGGGGTTTCTTCCTCCCTTGCTGCCGTTGCCGAACGAGGTTCGGCAGACCGGAGAAGGCTTCGAGTTGACAGCCGCGACCACGGTGGCGGCCGAGAGCCATCTCGTGGGCGTCGCCGTGCAGCTGCAGAACATGCTGCGGCCGGCGACCGGCCTTCCGCTGCGCCTGGTGGGCGCGAGCGTGCCAGGCTCTGCCCTTCGCCTTTACCGAGACTCGAACCTCGCGGCCGAGGGTTATCGCCTCGAGGTGGGGCCGGATGGTGTGCGTGTGGCGGGCGGTTCGGCCGCGGGCGTGTTCTACGGCTGTCAGGCGCTGCGGCAGCTTCTGCCGGCTGAGGTCTTCCGCTCCGCTCGCGTGCCGGGCGTCACGTGGTCTCTGCCGGGCGTGCATATCGCCGATGCGCCGCGTTGGGCGTGGCGCGGCATGATGCTCGACGTGGCACGACACTTCATACCGAAGCCGGCGGTACTGCGCATGATCGACCTCATGGCGGCCCATCGCCTGAACGTGCTGCAGCTGCACCTGACGGATGATCAGGGCTGGCGCCTCGAGATCAGGCGCTACCCGCGGCTCACCGACGCGGGTGCGTGGCGGCGCAGCAGCCAGGTCGGCGCGGGCGAGGCCGCCCCGCAAGACGGGCGGCCGCACGGCGGGTATTACACGCAGGCCGACGCCCGCGAGATCGTCGCCTACGCGCGGGAACGCGCGATCACCGTCGTCCCCGAGATCGACGCGCCCGGTCATGCGCAGGCCGTTCTCGCCGCGTACCCCGAGCTCGGCGTCACCGGCCGCCCGGTCGAGACCTCCACCGTGTGGGACATCGGCGAGAACGTGCTGAATGTGGAGGAATCGACGGTGCGCTTCGTCACCGACGTGCTCGACGAAGTCATGGACCTGTTCGACTCGCCGTTCATCGGGGTCGGCGGCGACGAGTATCCGACGGTGCAGTGGCAGGGCGATCCCCGCACCCGGCAGCGGATGAGGGAGCTTCGCGTCGCGACGCCCGATGGGTTGCGCGCCTGGTTCCTCGGCCAGCTCGACTCCCACGTGAGCGCGGCAGGCCGCCGCATCGTCGGCTGGGAGGAGATTCTCGAGGGCGAGCTCACGCCGGGCGCTGTGGTCGCCTCGTGGCGGGGCATGGCGGGCGCTCGTGCCGCCGCGCTCGCCGGCCACGACGTGGTCTCATGCCCGGACGAGCGTGCCTACCTCGACTACCGGGAGTCCGACGCCCCCGACGAACCCGTCCCGGTCTCCGTGCCGGTCACGGTGCGAGACGTCTACGAGCTCGATCCTCGGCCGCAGAGCCTCCCCGCCGATGCCGCCGCCCACATTCTCGGCGGCCAGGCGAACGTGTGGACGGAGCATATGGATTCCCCGCGCGTCGTCGACTACCACGTCTTCCCGAGGCTGTGCGCGTTGGCCGAGGCGCTCTGGTCGCGGCGTAAAGACTGGCCGGGCTTCGAGCGACGGCTGCGAGGCCACCTGCGAAGGCTCGACGCCGCGGGGGTCGAGTACCGGCACTCCGGCGGGCCCCTGCCGTGGCAGAGGCGGCCCGGGGTCGCCGGCTGGCCGCGAGAGCGGCAGGGGTGAGGGGCCTGAAGTCAGCCCTCGACCAGCTGCACGTCTTTCAGGCTCGCGTCTCCCGGCCGCCATCGGAAGGTCATGACGTTCCGCGTGCCGGGCCGAAGCGCGGCGTCCGACGTGTCGCCGACGACCCGCGCCGGGTTCCGGGTGGCGAGCCGCAGCGCCTGGGCGAGCGAGAACGACGGGAGGGAGGCCAGGCGGGCGACGCCGTGCGCGAGGGTGTCGCTTGCACCGGCCAGGAACGACGTGCCGGGGATGACGAGGCGCCCGTCGTCCGTCACCTCGACGTCGCCGCCGACCGCGGTGTGCACGA
>DASTNL010000063.1:0-3275 GCA_035720905.1 Microbacteriaceae bacterium | reverse complement strand
GGTGCCGTCGAGCGCGGCCGCGACCAGCCCGTTGGCCGCCGTCCGGGTGGCACGCTTGGCCACGTCCTTCACGCCCTTGAGGCGCAGCAGTTCGACCGCCTTGTCGACGTCGCCGTCGGCCTCTTCGAGTGCCTTCTTCGTCGCCACCATTCCGGTGCCGAGCCGCTCGCGCAGCGCCTTGATGTCGGCGATGCTCACTTTTGCCATGTTCTGCTCCTGAGGGTAGGCCGGGTCACTCGGCCTGCGCGGCCGGTTCGGTGGATGCGGCGGGCTCGGCCGGCGGGGCGGCATCGGCCTGCTGCTCCGGGCTCTCCGGTGCCGACGCCTGTTCCGCCTCCCCGGCGCCGGTGGCTGTTTCGGCCTGCTGGGCCTCGGCCGTGGTGCCGTCGGCAGAGGCGAGCAACTCCGATTCCCACTCGGCGAGGGGCTCGACGGGCGCGTCCGCGTCGCCCGCCTTTTTGTGCCGTTCGATGAGGCCTTCTGCTGCGGCGTCGGCGACGATGCGGGTCAGGAGGGCGACGGAGCGAATGGCGTCGTCGTTGCCGGGCACCGGGTACTGCACCTCATCGGGGTCGCAGTTCGTGTCGAGGATCGCGATCACGGGGATGCCGAGCTTGCCCGCCTCGTCGACGGCCAGGTGCTCCTTCTTCGTGTCGACGACCCAGAGCGCGCTCGGGGTCCGTGACAGGTTGCGGATTCCGCCCAGCGACTTGTGGAGCTTGTCCATCTCACGCTTCTTGAGGAGGAGCTCCTTCTTTGTGAACCCGCTCGTCGTTCCCTCATAGTCGAGCTCTTCGAGCTCCTTCATACGGGCGAGCCTCTTGGAGACGGTCTGGAAGTTCGTGAGGAGGCCGCCGAGCCAACGCTGGTTGACGTAGGGCTGGCCGACGCGCTGCGCCTGCTCGGCGATGGCGTTCTGCGCCTGCTTCTTGGTGCCGACGAAGAGCACCGTGCCGCCGCGGGCGACAAGGTCTTTGACGAACCGGTAGGTGCTGTCGATATAGGTCAGAGACTGCTGCAGGTCGATGATGTGGCTGCCGCTTCGCTCCGTGAGGATGAAGCGCTTCATCTTGGGGTTCCAGCGACGGGTCTGGTGCCCGAAGTGGACGCCGCTGTCGAGCAGCTGGCGCATGGTGACGACGGCCATTGCCGTTCTCCTTCTCCGTGGCAGGGCTAGGCCTTGCCGCATTCGGTTGTGTGTGGCGAACCGGATCGTCCGCCTCCTGGCGCCCGGCCGGCACCCGCCCGCTTCCGCCTTGTCAAGGCGGCGTATCGCAGGACCGTTGGATGCGCGGCGCGTGAAGGGCGCGCGTAGTCACCACGCTCACACGTGGTGCGGGCCTCATCGTATCATCGCGCCGAAGCCCGGCCGACGTCCGGGCCCGCCTGCGCCCCCTCCCCGGCCGCGACCTGCACCGCGCTCCCGCACGAGCATCGTTCCCCTGTTGGGCGCCCCCGGGCCGCCCCGCTCGCCGGGCGAGGAAGAGTCGGTTCCGATGACTGACGAGGAGGAGACGACGTGGGATCGGGGCGAGCGACGCGACCTCGGGGCGGCGGCGGGCGAGCGCCCCGGGCAGGGGTCGCGGCCTTTTGCCTGTGCGTGGCACTCGTGGCCGCCCCCGGCGGCGCGCTGGCCGAGCCCCGTGCCGCCACGCCCCACACCCTGGTTACGGCGGCACCGGCCGTGTCGCAGGCGCCGGGACAGACGCCGGCCTCGGCAGAACCCGAACCCGGTGCCGGCGCCTGGCAGTGGCCGCTACCGACACGGCACGTCCTTCGAGGGTTCGAGGCGCCGGCGACGCGTTATGGCGCCGGGCACCGCGGCATCGATCTACCGGCCGCGCCGGGCGCCCGGGTCGTCGCGCCGGCCGGCGGGGTCGTCCTCTTCGACGGCCCGGTGGCGGGCCGGGGCGTGATCACGATCGAGGTCTCGCTCGGCCTCCTCCTTTCCATGGAACCGGTGACGGGCGGGCCCGTGGCAGGCGAGGTCGTGAGCGCCGGCGCCCCGGTCGGCGACATCGGCTCCGGTGGGCACTGTGCCGGATGCCTGCACCTCGGCGTGCGCCTCGACGGCGAGTACGTCTCGCCGCTGAACTATCTGGCGGGTGTGCCGCGGGCGGTGCTTCTGCCCTTGCACTGACAGCGCCGAACGGCCCCCACCGGCCGGGGCCCGGCACGATCGCCGCTGTAGAAGGCCGGGCCGTCTCAGGCGCGTGGATGTGCCAGCCGATACGCCTCGGCGAGCCTGGCCGCGGAGACGTGGGTGTAGATCTGCGTGGTGCCGAGGCTGGCATGCCCGAGCATCTCTTGAACGGCCCGGAGGTCCGCACCGCCGTCGAGCATGTGGGTCGCCGCGGTGTGCCGCAGCGTGTGCGGGCCGGAAGGGCGGTGCACCCGCACGCCTTGCTCTTCCGAGGCGCCGGGCCACGCGGGCTCCGACGTCTCGCCGAGGAGCCGGTTCACGATGCGGTAGACCACGCGAACCCCGATCCGCCTGCCACGCACGCCGAGGAAGAACGCGGGATCCGCGTCATCCACTGCGAGACGGGGCCTTGACCGATCGAGGTAGTCGTCGAGGGCCCTGGCGGCCGGAACGCCGAACGGCACGACGCGCTCTTTGCCCCCCTTGCCCACGACCCGCACGGTCAACCGGGCGAGGTCGACGTCGGCGCGGTCGAGGCCGGTAAGTTCGCTGACGCGCATCGCAGAAGCGTAGAGAAGCTCGATGATTGCCCGATCGCGCACCGCGCGGGCCGTGCCACCCTGCGCCGCGGCCGCCATGCGTCCGACGAGGTCGGCCATCTGCTCGCTGGTCAACACCCTGGGGAGGCTGCGCCCGATACGAGGAGTACGCAGGCGGTCGATGCCGGGCACCGTGATGTCGGCCTGACGCGCCAGCCAGCGGGAGAACGCGCGGACGCTGGCCGAACGCCTGGCCAGGGTGGTCTTCGCCCAGCCTGCTTCGGCGCCAAGGCCCAGCCAGGCGCGGACGACGTCGAGCCGCAGGCCCTCGCACTCGGCGATCCCCTGCGCCAGGCAGTACTCCGCCAATTCCTGCAGGTCACCCCCGTAGGCACGCACGGTGGCGAGCGAGTAGCCGCGCTCTGCCCGCAGGTGGCGGGTGAAGGCCGCAATGGCCGCATCCCATCGCACGCTGACAGTCTCGCCCACCCGCCTCGTGCGCCGCCGGGCGACTCGCCGCCGGCCCGGGTACCGCCGGAGTCGTCGGGTGCCCGGCCGGCCGATGCGGCCGAGGGCCTCCTCGTCACGGCCGG
>DASTNL010000062.1:0-2899 GCA_035720905.1 Microbacteriaceae bacterium | reverse complement strand
GGCGCAGAGTGCGACGCCCGGCCACACCTCGCGGGCGCGGGCCGCGAGCCATGCACTTCGTCGTGTGATCCGGGCCCCGAGGGCGGTGAATCGGCCACGCCTGGCCGCCAACCGGTTGGGGTTGGCATGCGGGTCCCGGCCCGGGCCCGCGGGGTGTCTCGTGCTGGGCATCACGGGGTGGCCGGTGTGGCGTGGGGTGGGGGAGAGCGGCACGCATCCCATCGTTCGACCGTCGAGCTCTTCTTGGTAGCAGGCAATGTTCTGTAGCGTCACAAACACACGTTGTATGGTGACGAATCGGGATCGCCGGCACTCCCCGCCGGCGGCAGCCCGTCACACTACAGAGCAGGATTGTAGGGGGGCGGAATGCGGCGGCGAATCGACGACCTCGAGGCGTTGGATGTGCTTGACGCCGTGGCGCGCTGCGGCAGCATGTCGGCGGCGGCCCGGGAGTGCCGCCTGTCGCAGCAGGCGGTCTCCGCCCGTATCAGAGACATCGAGCGCCGCGTGGGGTTCGCCCTATTCGAACGTTCGCCGCGCGGCGTCGCGCTGACGGCGGAGGGCGAGTCGGTGGTGGCGTGGTCGCGGGAGGTTCTGGTCGCGGCAGCCCGGCTTGACGCGGCCGTCGACCTGATGCATCGCCCCGTGCAGCACACGCTCACGGTCGGCGGCAGCCAGACGATTGCGGCCGAGCTTCTGCCGGGCTGGCTGCTCGGGTTGCGCCAGCGTCAGCTGCAGACCGGCGAGGCGCCCACGCCCGTGCGTCTGCGCACCGGCAACAGCGCTGAGGTCGCGCGGCTCGTCGCGTCGGGGGAACTCGATGTCGGTTTCATCGAGAGCCCGGCCGTGCCGCGCCGGCTGTCGTCGGTGACGGTCGCGACGGATCGGCTCGTCGCGGTCGTCGCGGGCTCGCATCCCTGGGCTGCGGCACGCGCCGTGAGACCCGCCTCGGAACGCGCCCCAGAGCACGCCCGGGAGGGTGCCGAAGGGCGGGGCGAAAAGCATGCCCAGGAGTACGCCTGGCAGCCTCAGCGATCAGAGGCCCGCTCTCGAGGTGTGACGTTGGCGGAGGTTGCCGCGACGCCGCTCGTCACTCGGGAGCAAGGCAGCGGCACCCGCCTGGCCTATGAGACGGCCGTGCGCGAGCGGCTGGCGGTGCGGCCTGCGGACCCTGCCCTGGTTTTGGGCACGAGCGTGGCTGTGCTGCACGCGGTCGCCGGCGGAGTCGCGCCGGCCGTGCTCAGCGAGCTGGCCGTCGCCGACGAGGCGGCTCTCGGTCGTGTGTGCCGAATCCCGATCGTGGGCGACCCCATCACTCGCCCCCTGACCGCGCTGTGGTCGTGGGGCGTTGACGGGCTGCGCGGCGCCGCACGCCTGCTCGTCGACCTCGCTCAGCAGGAGCATGACCATCAGAATCTGATATTCTGAAACAATGCGGGAGATGACGGCCTCGGAAGCGTCGCGGAGATTCTCGGCCGTGCTGGATCGTGCTGAACGGGGCGAGACGGTTATCGTGACCAGGGCGGGGCGGCGGGTGGCAGTGATCGGGCCGTCGCCGCGGGCGAATGGTGAGGCGCTGCGGGCCGTGTTCGATCGCTGGCGCGGTGAGCCCGCGCTAGATGACGAGTTCGCAGAGCGGGTCTCCCAGGTGCGCGAGGTGGCCTCGTCTGAGTCGGATGTGGATCCGTGGCGCGAGTGATCCTCGACACCGGCGTGCTTATCGCCGGGGTGCGCGGGCGCGTCGATGTGGCCGTATTGGCCGACTCTGACGACGTCGCGGTGCCGGCCGTCGTGGTGGCCGAATATCTCGCCGGTACGCTGCTGGATCGGGATCCCGGCCGGGCCGCCGCACAGCGCGCCTTTCTTGAGGAGGTGCTTCGGGTGGTCCCGGTCTGCGACTACGACCGTGCCGTCGCGGATCATCATGCCGCACTGCTGTCTCACGTTCGGCGCCTCGGCACGCGCCGCGGCGCACACGATCTGATCGTCGCGGCCACGGCCCGCGCCACCGGCCGCACGATCCTCACGACCGATGAGCGCGCCCGGTTTGGCGACCTGCCCGACGTGACCGCCCGACTGTTCGGGTAGCGCCTACGGGCGTCGGCCGGTGCTTCGGCGCATCCGCTAAGATGTCTCATTGTGCATGCGCCGCCGCATGCCGCGCCGCCTTAGCTCAGTCGGTAGAGCGATTCACTCGTAATGAATAGGTCGTCGGTTCGATTCCGACAGGCGGCTCCATGCCATTGGGCGGCTGTGCGCATCGGTGGGAATCTCGACGGGCCTACCTGTCGAGCGTTACAGCGAAACGTCGGCGCATGATGCCATCATGAGGGCGTGACCCTTTCCTTGCTCGATCGGGCGATCTATTCGTACTCAGACGTGGATCGCCTCGTCGGCCTGCACTCGGGCACCGCACGGCGGTGGCTCGAAGGATACGAGCGTTCCGGTCGCTTCTACGACCCGGTCTTGCGTCCGGAACCCACGGGTGCGCAGGTTGTGACGTGGGGAGAGATGGTTGAGGCTCGGCTGCTCGCCGAGTTCCGCAGCAGGCGTGTTCCTGTGCAGCGTCTGCGCCCTGCGATCGTTCGGCTCCGTCACGAGTTCGGCCGCTACCCGCTTGCGCACGCCCGCCCCTTCCTCGAGGTCGAAGGGCGAGAGTTGGTGCGCGCGGTGCAAGAAGCGACCGGAGTGGATCGCCTGCTACGTTTCGTCGTCGTACGCAATGGACAGGCGATGCTCGCGGAGGCGACACGGCGGTTCAGTGACGCCGTTCAGTATGACGGCGGCGTCGTGGCTCGGCTGAATCCGAGCCCTCGGACTCCGGTCGTTCTCATGGATCCGGCGCGCACCTTCGGGCAGCCTGCTATCCGGAAT
Organism: Microbacteriaceae bacterium; assembly: GCA_035720905.1. GTDB lineage: Bacteria > Actinomycetota > Actinomycetes > Actinomycetales > Microbacteriaceae > DASTNL01. The sequence continues at coordinate 25 of DASTNL010000062.1, read as the reverse complement.
GTGCGCACCGAGACGCTCGCGGAGG
>DASTNL010000061.1:0-2334 GCA_035720905.1 Microbacteriaceae bacterium | reverse complement strand
CGCCGCAAGAGTGCAGCATGCTGAACGTCTCGTGTCCGAGGCGCGGCAGAAGAGCCGCGGCGGCGTCGTCGGGCGGGATCGGCGCGGTCACGTCGGCACCGGCTGCGAACATGGCGGGCTTGCCGGTGACGGCCACCGCGGCGACTTCGCCCGCCGCTGCCCGACGGGCCACCTCCGCCAAGACGCCGCGCAGCTCGAGAAGCCCCCGCGGGCCGAAGGTGTTCGGCCGTTCCACGCCGTTGTCGAGCGTGACGAGAACGAGGGTGCGTCCGTCGGCCAACCGCACGTCGTTCGGCAGCGCGTGCGTGATCACCTCGCCGGCAGCAAGGGCGACCAGCGGCGCGAATTCCTCCTCCGGCGTCGGGGTCTGCGTCATCGTCTGCGCCTCCAATGTGGGTTCTCCCAGATCATGCTGCCGCCCTGCCCGAGCCCCACGCACATCGTCGTCAGGCCATAGCGCACGTCGGGCCGCTCGGCGAACTGGGCGGCGAGCTGGATCATGAGGCGCACGCCCGAGGCGGCCAGCGGGTGGCCGATCGCCAGGGCGCCGCCCCACACGTTCACCCGCGGGTCGTCGTCGCCCAGGCCGAAATGGTCGAGGAAAGCGAGAACCTGCACGGCGAAGGCCTCGTTCACCTCGATGAGGCCGAGGTCGTCGAAACGCAGGCCGCTGCGTTCGAGGGCCCGTTCGGTGGCGGGGATCGGGCCGAGACCCATCAGTTCCGGCTCCACGCCGGCGAAGGCGAAACCGACGAGCCGCATCTTGGGCGTGAGGCCTCTCTTTTTTGCCGTCTTGGCCGAGGCGAGGAGGCACACGGTCGCGCCGTCGGTCAATGGCGCGGCGGTGCCGGCGGTCACCCGGCCGCCCGGCCGGAACGGTGTGGCGAGCCCGGCCAGGGCCGCCATGGTGGTCTCGGGGCGCATCCCCTCGTCTTCCGTCACCAGCTGCCAGCCGCTATCGGAGGGCGCGGCAACCGGGACGAGGTCGGGCTGGATCTTGCCCGCGGCGTAGGCGGCCGCCATCTTCTGCTGGCTGCGCATGCCGAACCGGTCGGCGCGCTCCTTCGTCAAGGCGGGGAAGCGGTCGTGCAGCCGCTCCGCCGTGGCACCCATGCTGAACCCGTCGGGGTCGATAAGCCGCTCGGTGAGGAAGCGCGGGTTCGGGGTGGCGTCTTGGCCTATGGGGTGCCGGCCCATGTGTTCCACGCCGCCGGCCACGACGATGTCGTCGGCGCCGAACCCGATCGCCGAGCCGAGCATGGCGGCGCTCGTCATCGCGCCCGCGCACATCCGGTCGATGGCGAAGCCGGGCACCGAAGGGGGGAATCCGGCCAGGAGTGCGCATGTTCGGCCGAGTGTGAGCCCCTGGTCGCCGCTCTGCGTGGTTGCCGCGATCGCGACGTCATCCACGGATGCGGCGGGCACGCCGGGATTACGCGCCATGAGGCCCAAGAGGGCCTTGACGACGAGGTCGTCGGCGCGGGTCTGCCAGTAGACGCCCTTCTGCCCGGCACGGCCGAAAGGCGTGCGCGCCCCGTCGATGAACATCACGTCGGTCATCGTCAGCCTCCTCGCCTACGGCACGCGGTTCCTCGATACTAGGCGGCGGGTGGTGCCGACGCCGCGGGTGCCAACGCGGGTTCCGGCGCCGCCGCGCCGGCCGCGCTATCCTCCGGGCCGGCGGCAGGGCCCCGGCTATCGAGCTCGTCAGGCGCCGCGGGCACGGCATGCATGGCCTGCGACAAGACGGCGGCGACGAGAGCACGCTGCCACCGGCGCGCGTCATGCTCCGCCAAGAAGCGGTCGACGGTGGCGACGGTCGGCTCCTCGGGCGGCTGCCAAGCCAGCGCCCGCACCGTCGCCGGGCGCACGAGGTTCTCCACGGGGATTCGCTGTTCCTCGCCGATGAGCCGCAGTGCGGCCTTGGCGGCGTCGAGCCGCGCGGCCGCGGCCGCGTTGTGGTGCTTCCAGGAGCGCGCCGGAGGGGTCGCGTCGTCGGCCTTCTTGAGGCTCGGCAAGTCGTCGGTTGTGCGGCCCTCCTCGACGGCCGCCCACCAGAGGTCTGCGTGGCTGTGGCCGCCGCGGCCGGTGAATCCCTTGATGCCCAAGAGGTCGTGCCGTGAGGCGGGCATGGCCATCGCCGCGGCGACCAACGCGGAATCGGGCAGCACGCGCCCCGGCGAGACGTCTTTCTGGCGCGCCAGGCCGTCTCTGGCGCCCCAGAGGGCTCGGGCGACGGCGAGCCTGCGGCGACCCTTCACCGCGTGAATGCCGGAGAGTCGCCGCCAGGGGTCTCGGCGGGGTGCGGCAGGAGGTGCCGCGAGTTCCGCGGCG
>DASTNL010000060.1:0-4599 GCA_035720905.1 Microbacteriaceae bacterium | reverse complement strand
TGGTGCGGCGGCTCCGACACCGGGCCGAAGAAGAGGGCCGTTCCGACGACACCGACGAGGGCATCCGACACCGCCAGGCCGTCTATCGCGAGCAGACGGCGCCGATTCTCGGCCTCTTCCGCGACCGTGGTCTTCTGGCCGAGGTCGACGGGCTCGGCAGCCCCGACGAGGTGTTGGGCCGGGTGCTCGACGCGCTTCTCCAGAACGGCGTGGGGGCGAACGCCTGAATGCGCGGCATGCGTCACACCATCTATAAGACGCCGGCGCAGCTTCGGCTCATGATCCCGCCCGGCCTCGCGACCGCCGCCTCCCTCGACGCCTGCGAGGCGGCCCTGCGTCCCGGCATCACGACGGGGGAGCTGGACCGGCTCGCCGAGCGGGCCATTCGCGACCTCGGCGCGGAGCCGAACTTCGTTTTGGAGCCCGGCTACCACAACACCGTCTGCGCATCGGTCAACGACGAGGTGGTGCACGGCATCCCCGGCACCCGGGTGGTGCGGGCCGGCGACCTCGTCTCCATCGACAGCGGCGCGATCCAGAACGGCTGGAATGGCGACGCCGCCCGCAGCTTCGTCGTGCCCGACGAGGACCGGCCCGATGTCGTCGCCGCGCGTGCCCGGTTGAACGAGGTCACGAGACGCTCCCTCTGGCACGGCATCGCCGCGCTCGCCGCGGCGTCGTACCTCTACGAGGTGGGCGCCGCGATCGAAGGGTTCGTGCGCTCGCAGGGCGATTACGGGGTCTTGACCGACTACGTCGGCCATGGCATCGGCCGGCACATGCACGAGGACCCGCCCGTGCCGAACTATCGGGTCAAGCAGAAGGGGCCGGAGGTGCGCCCGGGCCTCGTCGTCGCGATCGAGCCGATGATCACCCAGGGCAGTCCCGCGACCTCGGTGCGCCCCGACGGGTGGACCGTCGTCACCGACGACCACGGCGACGCGGCGCACTGGGAGCACACCGTCGCAGTTCACAAAGACGGCATTTGGGTGCTGACCGCCGCCGACGGCGGCGCACGCGAACTCGCCGAGTTCGGCATCGTGCCGGTGCGCCCCGCATGACGCCGGCCGGTTTGCGCCGGGCCTGCCAGATCGCGTAGTATTGATCGTTGGCGTCTCACGCTGGGCATTGCTGTGCCCGCGCGCGGCCACCGTCGTTGTGGCCGGCGAAGGCGTCATATCCCGCACGACCAGTGATGGGTCCATCAAGCGACAGTGAGGCTATGGCCAAAAAAGACGGTGTCATCGAGATCGAAGGGCATGTGACCGAAGCTCTCCCCAACGCGATGTTCCGGGTAGAGCTGACGAACGGTCACAAGGTGCTCGCCCGCATATCCGGCAAGATGCGTCAGCACTACATCCGCATCCTTCCGCAAGACCGCGTGGTGGTGGAACTGAGCCCGTACGATCTGACCCGCGGCCGCATCGTCTATCGCTATCGGTGAGCCATCGTTGGAAAGTAACGGCCGTGACCCCCGCCGGGTCGCGGTACGAAGACAGCGCGAAGGAAGAACATGAAGGTCAAGCCCTCTGTCAAGAAGATCTGCGACAAGTGCAAGATCGTGCGCCGGCACGGTCGCGTGATGGTCATCTGCGAGAACCCGAGGCACAAGCAGCGCCAGGGCTGAGCGCCGCAACGAGGCTCTCGCCCAGGCGGCACCACAATGAACCCCGCATCCCACGAACCCGTGACGGGCGACACCCGCGGTCGGAGGCCGCGGCACCGGGAATGCTGAACACCTCCACTCACCGACAGGAGAAGGCGTCATGGCACGTCTGGCAGGAGTCGACATCCCGCGCGAGAAGCGCGTGGAGGTCGCATTGACCTATATCTATGGAGTGGGACGCACCCGAGCCCTGAAAACGCTGGCCGAGACCGGCATCGACGGCGACACCCGGGTGCGAGACCTGAGCGACGACCAGATGCTCGCGCTGCGCGACTACATCGAGGGCAACTTCAAGGTTGAGGGAGACCTTCGTCGCGAGGTCGCCGCAGACATTCGACGCAAGGTCGAGATCGGCAGCTACGAGGGCATCCGCCATCGCCGCGGCCTGCCGGTGCGCGGTCAGCGCACCAAGACGAACGCGCGCACCCGCAAGGGCCCGAAGCGCACGGTCGCCGGTAAGAAGAAGGCACGCTAGGCCGGGCATAGGACAAGGACTCCAGGAGAACTCATGGCAGCACCCAAGACGGCCGTTCGCAAGCCGCGCAGAAAAGACCGCAAGAACATCGCTGTGGGCCAGGCCCACATCAAGTCGACGTTCAACAACACCATCGTCACGATCACCGACACGACCGGCGGCGTCATCAGCTGGGCCTCTTCCGGTGGCGTCGGCTTCCGCGGCAGTCGCAAGTCGACCCCCTATGCGGCACAGATGGCGGCCGAGTCTGCCGCCCGCAAGGCGCAGGAGCACGGCATGAAGAAGGTGGACGTCTTCGTGAAGGGCCCGGGCTCGGGTCGCGAGACGGCGATCCGCTCCCTGCAGGCCGCGGGGCTCGAGGTCGGTTCGATCAACGATGTGACGCCGCAAGCGCACAACGGTTGCCGGCCGCCGAAGAGGCGCCGGGTCTGACGGGCCCCGAAGACCGTCGGCATAACTCAACACCACTTCTCCCATACGCAGGTGTCATATAGCGGACACTTGGCCGAAAGGAATCAACAGTGCTCATTGCACAGCGTCCCACGCTCGTCGAAGAGAACGTGTCGGAGTACCGTTCGCGGTTCGTCATCGAACCGTTGGAGCCGGGCTTCGGCTACACCCTCGGGAACTCTCTTCGACGCACCCTCCTGTCGTCGATTCCGGGTGCGGCCGTCACGAGCATCCGCATCGACGGGGTGCTGCACGAGTTCAGCACCGTCCCGGGTGTGAAAGAAGACGTGACCGAGGTCATCCTGAACATCAAGGGCCTCGTCGTCTCCAGCGAGCATGACGAACCGATCACGGCCTACCTGCGCAAGACCGGCGCCGGCCAGGTCACGGCGGCGGACATCTCCGCGCCGGCAGGGGTCGAGGTGCACAACCCGGAGCTCGTCATCGCCACTTTGAACGAGAACGCCAAGCTGGAGATCGAGCTGACGATCGAGCGTGGCCGCGGCTATGTCTCGGCCGTCCAGAACCGGAACGAGTACGCGGAGGCGGGGCAGATCCCGATCGACTCCATCTACTCGCCCGTCTTGAAGGTGACCTACCGGGTGGACGCGACGCGGGCCGGCGAGCGCACCGACTTCGACCGTCTCGTCGTCGACGTCGAGACCAAGCCCGCCATCAGCCCGCGCGACGCCGTCGCCTCCGCCGGCCGCACGCTCGTCGAGCTGTTCGGCCTGGCCCGCGACCTGAACGAAGACGCGGAAGGCATCGAGATCGGCCCCGCCCCGGTCGAGCAGATGCTCGACTCCGAACTACTCGTGCCGATCGAAGACCTCGACCTCTCGGTGCGCTCGTACAACTGCCTCAAGCGCGAGGGCATCAACAACGTCAGCGAACTCGTCTCGCTCTCCGAGAACCAGTTGATGAACATTCGCAACTTCGGCCAGAAGTCGGTGGACGAGGTCAAGGAGAAGCTGACGCAGATGGGCCTGTCGTTGAAGGACGCGGTGCCCGGTTTCGACGGCGCGCACTTCTACAGCGGCTACGACGAAGAAGAGATCAACTAGCCGGCGCTGCCGACCTGACCACCCTTTCAGCACGGGAGAATAGCAATGCCTCAACCGACCAAGGGCCCTCGTCTCGGGGGCAGCCCGGCGCACGAGCGGCTGATGCTCGCCAACCTGGCGACGTCGCTTTTCCAATACAAGTCGATCAAGACGACCCACACGAAGGCGAAGCGCCTGCGCCCGGTCGCCGAACGGCTCATCACGGCAGCCAAACGGGGCGACCTGCACGCCCGTCGCCGCGTCGCCGCGGTCATCCGCGACAAGAGCGTCGTGCACGAGCTCTTCACGCAGATCGCGCCGCTCGTCGCGGACCGGCCGGGCGGCTACACCCGCATCACGAAGCTCGGCTTCCGCAAGGGGGACAACGCCCCGATGTCGCAGATCGAGTTGATCCTCGACCCGGTGGCGCCCAAGCACCGCAAGAGTGCCGATCGACCGGCCGCGAGAGACGAGGCGCGTGCGCGCGGCGCTGCCGCGGCGACAGAATCCGAGGCCGAGGAGGCCCCCGAGGCCGCGGCGGCAGCCTCGGGGGATGCCGCAGGCGTGGAGCCGACGGCTTCTGCCGAGGGGTCCGCGGTCGAGGACGGGCCTTCGGCCGCGGCAGACGTCGCCGACGACGCGGCGACGAAGAAGGACGAGGCCGAGTAGGTCCTTCTTCGCCCGGGCCGCGCAGCCGGCCTGCGAGTGAACCCTGCGAAGGGCCCCCACGACGGGGGCCCTTCGTGTTTCCCGGCCCTCGCCGCGGGCCGAGGCGTGCGGATCGGCGTCGTGCTACGACGCCCTCTCGAGCGGACTCCTCGGCCGGAGCGTGCGGTTTCGCGCCTCAGTCACCGCGAAGGAGTCGCTCGGCGGGACCGCCCCGCAGGAAACAGTCTCGGCAGGGCTCATCGACAAGCTGTTGCAACGCGGCCCGTAGCGCGGTGACATAAACTTCGCCGCCCGAC
>DASTNL010000059.1:0-8382 GCA_035720905.1 Microbacteriaceae bacterium | reverse complement strand
ATCGCGTCGGCCGTGACGTCGAAATCCTCACCTTGCACCGCGAGGGGTACGTCGAGACGGCGCGCGGCCAGGCGGATCTCTTGGAGGGCCGGCTCCGGCTGGGCGGAGCTGACGACGCGGGAACCGGGCTTGATGATGCCGGATTTGGTGTGCGCGATCTCGGCGACGGTGTTGCCGAGCATCGCCATGTGATCGAGTGAGATCGGGGTGATGACCGCCACCTGGCCGTCTCCGACGTTGGTGGAATCCCATTCGCCGCCCATCCCGACCTCGATGACCGCGACATCGACGGCCGCGTCGGCGAAGCAGGCGAAGCCGAGCACGGTCATCGCCTCGAAGAAGGTGAGGCGTTGCTCGCCGGCCTCGTGAAGCTCCCGGTCGGTCATGGCGATGTACGGCGCAACGTCGTTCCAGTTACGCACCAGGTCGGCGTCGGAGATCGGCCGCCCGCCGATGACGATGCGTTCGGTGAAGCGTGCCAGGTGCGGGCTCGTGAAGAGCCCGGTCGTCAGGTTGTGGGCGCGCAGGAGCGCCTCGATCATCCGACTCGTCGACGTCTTGCCGTTGGTGCCCGTCACGTGGATGATCGGGTAGGCGCGGTGTGGGTCGCCCAAGAGTTCGACGGCCTTTCGCGTGGCGTGCAGCCGCCGCTCGGGGGCGCCCTCCCCCAGGCGCAACAGCAACTCGGCATAGATGGCGTCTGCCTCGGCCGACGCCTCGCCCCGGGCGGGACCCGTCGCGCTCATCGGACGGGCTCCTTCGCTACGCTGACGCGGAAAACGCCGGCGTTCGCAAACCGGCCGGCGGCGAACTCCTGCCCGAAGGCTTCACCCTGCTCTGCTGCTGCGGCCCCGGTTTCGCCGGGCTCGCCGAGAGAGACGATCTGCAGCAGGGTCGCCAGCGTCTCGCCGGCCAGGTCGACGGCCTCGTGGGCGAGACTGACGGCCTCCCGATCATCTTCCGAGGCGAAGGCGACGACAAGGTGGATCCGGTCGCTCACGTCGAGCCCCGCCGCCTTGCGCGTGTCTTGCACGGCACGGATGACGTCGCGGGCCAGGCCTTCCGCCTCCAGCTCCGGCGTGGTGTCGGTGGCGAGCAGCACGAAGCCGCCGCCCGGCAAGAGGGCGGTGCCGCCGGAGGCGGAGCCGGCGTCGAGCACGATCTCGTATTCGCCCTCGATGAGCCGGATGCCACCGGCGACGACCTCGCCGCCCTCGGCACTCCACTCGCCGGCCCGCGCGGCGGCGATCGCTTTCTGCACGTCGCGCCCCAGCCGGGGGCCCGCCGCCCTCGCGTTCACGCTCAACCGCGTGCTGATGCCGTACCGTGCCGCGCTGTCGGGTGCCAGCTCGTCGAAGTCGACCGCTTTGACGTTGAGCTCCTCGTGCAGAATGTCGGAGAACGGCGCGAGGCTGGATGCCTCGGGGGCGATGACGGAAAGCCGGGAAAGCGGCAGGCGCACCCGCAGCCCGGCTCGCTTGCGCAACGAGAGAGCGGTGGAGGTGACGGCGCGCACGCGGTCCATCGCCCGGACCAGCGCCCCGTCTTCGGGGAAGGCCGCCGCCGCGGGCCAGTCGGTCAGGTGCACGCTGCGCCCGCCCGTCAGGCCCTTCCAGACCCGCTCGGTGACCATCGGCAGGAGCGGCGCGGCGAGCCTCGCAAACGCCTCGAGCACGGTGTACAGCGTGTCGAACGCCTCGGTGCCGGTGCGGCGTCCGTCGGCCTCACGAACGCCCGCCCAGAACCGGTCGCGGGAACGCCGCACGTACCAGTTGGTGAGAATGTCGGCAAAGTCGCGCAGCTCCGCGGCCGCGCTCGTCGCATCCAACGCGTCGAGATTCGCGGTGACCGTGACGATGAGGTCGTGGGTTTTCGCCAACAGATACCGGTCGAGCACGTCCGTCGAGTCGACGTCGTGCCGCGCCTCGTAGCCGCACGCGTTCGCGTAGAGGGCGAAGAAGTACCACGTGTTCCAGAGCGGCAGGATCACCTGACGCACGCCCTCCCGGATGCCCTCCTCGGTGACGATGAGGTTGCCGCCGCGCAGCACGGGGCTCGACATCAGGAACCAGCGCATCGCGTCGGAACCGTCGCGATCGAAAACCTCGTTGACGTCAGGGTAATTGCGCAGCGACTTGGACATCTTCTGGCCGTCGTTGCCGAGCACGATGCCGTGGCTGACGACGCGTTTGAATGCGGGCCGGTCGAAGAGCGCGGTGGCGAGCACGTGCAGCAGGTAGAACCAGCCGCGGGTCTGGCCGATGTACTCGACGATGAAGTCGGCCGGGTTGTGGGTGTCGAACCATTCCCGGTTCTCGAACGGGTAATGCACCTGCGCGTACGGCATAGAGCCCGAATCGAACCAGACGTCGAGCACGTCGGTGATGCGACGCATGGTGGAGCCGCCGGTCGGGTCGTCGGGGTTCGGCCTCGTCAGGGCGTCGACATACGGGCGATGCAGGTCGACCTCGCCGTCATCGTTGTGCGGCAGCGCGCCGAAGTCGCGTTCCAACTCCGCCAGCGACCCGTACACGTCGATACGCGGGTACTGGGGATCGTCGCTCTTCCACACCGGAATGGGCGAGCCCCAATACCGGTTGCGGCTGATGGACCAGTCGCGGGCGCCGGCGAGCCATTTGCCGAACTGGCCGTCTTTGACGTTCTCCGGTACCCACTCGATCTGCTGGTTGATCTGCACCATGCGGTCGCGGAACTCCGGCACCCGAATGAACCAGCTGGAGACCGCCTTGTAGATCAGCGGGTTGCGGCACCGCCAGCAGTGCGGGTACGAGTGCTCGTAGCTGGCCAGCCTGAGGAGCCGGCCGGCAAGGCGCAGCATGCGCACGATCGGCATGTTCGCGTCGAAGACCTGCAGGCCCGCCACCTCCGGCACGTCGGGCAGGAAACGTCCGCCGGCGTCGACGGAGACGACGACCGGGATGCCGGCGGCGGCACACACCCGCTGATCGTCTTCGCCATACGCGGGCGCCTGATGCACGATGCCCGTCCCCTCGTCGGTGGCGACATAGTCGTCGACGAGGATGCGCCAGGCGCCGCCCGTGCCGAACCGTTCGGCGTCGGCGTAATAGTCCCAGAGCCGGCGGTAGCGGATGTCGGCGAGCTCGCGGCCCGGAATCGTCGCCGTGACTGCCGCGACAGCCGCGGCCTCATCGTGATAGCCGAGGTCTTTCGCGTAGGCGCCCACAAGGTCGCGGGCGAGAAGGTAGCTGCCTGCCCCCCCATCGGCCGTGTCCGCGGCGCCCTCCGGGCCGGCCGGCACGACAGCGTAAACGATATCGGGGCCGACGACAAGCGCGAGGTTCGTCGGCAAGGTCCACGGCGTGGTCGTCCAGGCGATCGCCTTGACCCCTTCGAGGCCCGCCGCACGCGCCTTCTCCCCCTCGAGGGGGAAGGTGATCGTCACGGTCTGGTCTTGCCGCATCTTGTAGACGTCGTCGTCCATCCGCAGCTCGTGGTTCGACAGCGGCGTCTGGTCGCGCCAGCAGTAGGGCAGCACCCGGTAGCCCTCGTAGGCGAGGCCCTTGTCGTAGAGCTGCTTGAACGCCCACAGGACACTCTCCATGTAGTCGGTGTCGAGGGTCTTGTAGCCACCCTCGAAGTCGACCCAGCGGGCCTGGCGGGTGACGTATTCCTGCCATTCGCGGGTGTACTTCAGAACCGACTGCCTGGCCGCCTCGTTGAACTGGGCGATGCCCATCTTCTCGATCTGGCTCTTGTCGGTGATGCCGAGCTGGCGTTCCGCCTCCAACTCGGCGGGCAGACCGTGGGTGTCCCAGCCGAACCGGCGGTGCACGAGCATGCCGCGCATCGTCTGGTAGCGCGGAAAGAGGTCTTTGGCGTACCCGGTGAGGAGGTGGCCGTAGTGCGGCAGGCCGTTGGCGAACGGCGGGCCGTCGTAGAAGACCCATTCGGGGCAGCCCTGCCGGGCTTGGACCGACGCGGCGAACGTGTCGTCCCGGCGCCAAAAGTCGAGCACGTCCTCTTCGAGCCTCGGAAACACGGGGCTCGGGTCGAGCCCGAAGGCGGCGCCGGCACCCCCATGCGGCATCGGCCCGTCGGGCTGCGCGGCAGGAGCCCCCGGCCCGGGGCTCTGGAGGCTCGGCTCGCGGCGGTCGTCGGATCGCGGATACGGCATTATTCTCCCGGCAACGTCAGGGTTCATCCTTCTGCGAGGACGCCGCCCGGCTCCGGGTGTCGCGGTACCACCTCGCTTGCTGCCCGCGACTTCCGGAACCTTGCGGGCCCGGTGCCGCCTTCGCAACCGCTCTCGGGCTATGACGGGCCCACCCGTTCGGTTCTACCCGGCCGCAAGGCCGCTCTTCCGACCGCTCCCCGGTGATCGCCGGATTGTCGCGTGTGCCCTCATACTATCGGCTGCGGGACGTTCACAGAGACGCCGGCGGCCAAGAGAAACCCGCACACACCGGGTCGACCGCGGCCACGATGAAGCCGGCCAACGGCCCGCGCCCAACCCCGGAGGCGAGCCAGCGCAATCCCGCCGCGACACTCGCGGCGGTGAGCGCGTACGCGGCCGCCTGAGCCCACAGCGCCTTCCCCTGCGGCCCGGCCCCCGCTGCGGCGCCGACCTCGCCCCCGGGGTCGGCTGCCCCCCGCTCCAGGAAACGCCGCATCGTCTCAGCGAGCGTCGCAAAGCGGGCGAGACCCGCCGCGCGAGCCTCACCCAGAATCCCCATCGCGCCCCACTGGGTCGCCGCCAGCGGGATCCGCCGCACGTCCACCTCGGCCGCGGTTCGAACGATCGCATCGCGCAATGCCGCCAGCGATCCCGCCGCGCCGGCCTCGCCGAGGCGGGCCGCCAAGGCGGCACAGATGTCGTCGACGCCGGCGAAGAGCAAGTCGCCCTTGGCTGCGAAATAGTTGAAGAACGTATTGCGGCTGACGCCGGCCCGGCGGGTGATCTGCTCGATCGTGGTGGCGGCGTAGCCCTGTTCCAGAAACAGCTCGTCGGCCGCGTCGACCAGCGTCGCCCGAGACGACGCGGGCCTGCGGCCCCGGTGTCGTTGCTGGTCTGTCACCCGATCATTCTCGCCCGTCGGCGCCGGGCGCGTCACCCTCATCGTTTAGGCTGGTTACACCCCACATCCAGGCATCCAGAGACACGATGCCGCCCATAACGAGCCGAAAGCGACGCCATGACCGACCTCGACCGTGTTCCCGACAAGCCCGCGCTCGAGGGTCTGGAGGCCACCTGGTCGGCAAGGTGGGAGGAGCAGGGCACCTACCGCTTCTCACGCGACCAGCTCCGCCACGACGCCATCTATTCGATCGACACGCCCCCGCCGACCGCGTCGGGGTCCCTGCACATCGGCCACGTGTTCAGTTACACGCATACCGACATCATCGCCCGATACCACCGGATGCGCGGCAAGAACGTCTTCTATCCCATGGGCTGGGATGACAACGGCCTGCCCACGGAACGCCGGGTGCAGAACTACTTCGGCGTGCGCTGCGACCCGAGCCTCGCCTACGAGCCCGGCTTCGTGCCGCCCCACCAGGGCGACGGCGCGAGCGTCAAGGCGGCCGACCAGCAGCCCGTCTCACGCCGGAACTTCATCGAGCTGTGCCAGCGCCTGACGATCGAGGACGAGCGGCAGTTCGAGAGCCTCTGGCGCGCGCTCGGCCTCTCCGTGGATTGGAGCCAGACCTACCGCACCATCGGGGAGAAGTCGTTGCGTGCCTCCCAACTGGCGTTCCTGCGCAACGTCAAGCGCGGCGAGGCATACCAGGCGATGGCCCCAACCCTGTGGGATGTGACGTTCCGCACGGCCGTCGCGCAGGCCGAGCTGGAAGACCGCGACCGGCCAGGCGCCTACCATCGCGTGGCCTTTCACGGCGACGACGGCCCGGTCTACATCGAGACGACGAGGCCGGAGCTCCTGCCCTCGTGCGTCGCTCTCGTCGCCCATCCAGACGACGAGCGCTACCGGCACCTTTTCGGCACCACGGTGACGACGCCTCTCTTCGGGGTGCGGGTGCCGGTTCTGCCCCACCGGCTCGCCGAGCCCGACAAGGGCAGCGGCATCGCGATGATCTGTACCTTCGGTGACGTGACCGACGTCGTCTGGTGGCGCGAGCTGAAGCTGCCGAACCGTTCCGTGTTGGGCTTCGACGGGCGTCTTAGCGCCGAGACCCCCGACTGGCTGAGCCTGGCGGAGGCACGCTCGGCGTACGGACGGCTCGCGGGCAAGACGGTCTTCAGCGCCCGGCGCGAGGTGGTCGACATGCTGCGCGAGTCGGGCCTCCTCGACGGCGAGCCGAAGCCCGTCACGCACCCCGTGAAGTTCTTCGAGAAGGGCGACCGGCCGCTCGAGATCGTCTCGACCCGTCAGTGGTACGTGCGTAACGGCGCGACCGACGAGGCCTTGCGGGCGGGGCTCATGGCTGCGGGGCGTCAGTTGCACTGGCACCCCGACTTCATGCGCGTGCGGTTCGAGAACTGGGTCGCGGGGCTCGCCGGCGACTGGCTCATCTCGCGTCAACGTTTCTTCGGCGTGCCGATCCCGGTCTGGTACCCGGTCGACGACGCCGGCGACCCGGTCTACGACACGCCGATCTTGCCCGACGAGGCGCGGCTGCCGGTCGACCCGTCGTCGGAGCCGGCACCGGGCTTCTCCGAGAAACAGCGTGGCGTGCCGGGCGGCTTCGTCGGCGAGGTCGACGTGATGGACACGTGGATGACCTCTTCGTTGACCCCACAACTCGCGGCCGGCTGGGAACGGGATCCCGAACTCTTCCAGGCCGTCTTTCCCTACGACCTACGGCCACAGGGGCAAGACATCATCCGCACGTGGCTCTTCTCGACGCTGCTTCGCTCCCGTCTGGAGCACGGCGTGCTGCCGTGGAGCGACACCACGCTGAGCGGCTTCATCGTCGACCCCGACCGCAAGAAGATGTCGAAGTCCAAGGGCAACGTCGTGACGCCCGCGGCGATCCTCGAGAAGCACGGCTCCGACGCGGTGCGCTACTGGGCCGCGTCGTCGAGGCTCGGCACCGACGCCGCATTCGACGTGAACAACCCGACGCAGATCAAGATCGGCCGCCGGCTCGCGATCAAGGTGCTGAACGCGGCGAAGTTCATCCTAGGCTTCGACGCGACCGACGAGGCGGCGAGCGAACCCCTCGACCTCGCCCTTCTGGCAGCCCTGGCGACGGTCGTCGACGAGGCGACCCGGGCGCTCGAGGAATACGACCACGCCAAGGCGTTGGAGACCATCGAGTCGTTCTTCTGGACCTTCTGCGACGACTACCTCGAGCTCGTCAAGGAACGCGCCTACGGCAGCGGCGAGCAAGGCGAGGCGGGGCGCCGCTCCGCCGTCGCCACGCTGCGGCGGGCACTCTTCGTCATGCTGCGCCTCTTCGCGCCATTCCTGCCGTTCGTGGCCGAGGAGGCCTGGTCGTGGTCGCACGACACCTCGGTGCATCGCTCCCCTTGGCCCGACCGCACGGGACTTCTGCCGAACGCGGGCAAGGCCGGCCAAGGCCACCACCGGGCGGTGACAGAATCCGACACCGCCGCACTCACCGCAGCCAGTGCCGCCCTGGTCGGCATCCGTCGGGCGAAGACCGACGCCAAGGTGTCACAGAAGACGGCGGTCGTCTCCTGCCGGTTGACGGCGCCCGCCGACCGCCTCGCAGACCTTCAGGCGGTGCGCGCCGACCTCAAGGCTGTCGGCAAGATCGCCTCCCTCGACGTGGTGGCAGGCGACGCTTTCGCCGTCACCGACGTGGTGCTGGCCGAGCGCTGAGCCGCCGGGCACGCGGGGGTGGCCGCGGGTGGCACAGTGCCCGTCAGGCGCCCGGCTGCCCTGCGCTCGCTCCGGCGGCCCGGCGAACAAGGGTGCGCAGGTCCTGTTCGACCTCCTCCGTCACCGCCAGGACGGCGTAGGCGACGGGCCAGGCGGCGCCGTCGTCGAGACGCGCGTCTTCACTGAACCCGACTGTGCCGTACCGTGTGCCGAACTTGGAGGCCGGCTGGTAGAAGACCACGACTTTGCCGTCACGGGCATAGGAGGGGAACCCGTACCACGTCTTCGGCAATAGTTCTGGCGCCTCTGCAGTGACGATGGCGTTCAGCCGCTCGGCCACGGTGCGATCCGCGCCGGTCAGAGCTTCGATCGCGGCGGCGCAGGCCTGCGCGTCCCTCTCTCGCCGCTCGGCCGCTTTACCCGCCCGCGCCTCGTTTCGCAATTCAGCGGAACGCTGCTTCACCGCGGCGCGCTCGGTGGCGCTCAGCCGGCCCTGCCCATTCCTGTTGTCTGCCACGATGTTCCCCCTCGTCCAGGCTTGGCCCAAGCGCCCCGGACCGACTCCGGCGGCCCACACTCAGGCGGATTTCTCCTG
>DASTNL010000058.1:0-3636 GCA_035720905.1 Microbacteriaceae bacterium | reverse complement strand
GACGAGGCGGCCAAGATCGGGGGCCGGATACCCGTCTTTGATGTGAACGACCCGCGCTTCTTGCCCCCAGGCTCCCGGCCCGGTGACCCGGGCGGCGACATGCCCACCCGCATCGCCCGGTGGCTGCGCGAACATGACGAGCAGGTGCCCGACTCGCCGGCCGGCTTCGCGCGAAGCATCATCGAATCTCTCGCCACGGCGTTCGCGCGCACGATGGGCGAGGTTGGTGAGCTCACGGGCGAGCGGGTGCGGGTGATCCACCTCGTGGGTGGCGGTTCTCAGAGCGCGCTGCTCTGCCAGCGCACGGCAGAGCTCTCGGGCCTGCCCGTCGTCGCCGGCCCGGCCGAGGCGACCGCCATTGGCAACGTGCTCGTCCAGGCACGCGCCCTCGGCGCTTTTCGCTCGTCAAGCCCGAGCGCGTCAGGTTCGGGGGCCGTGGCGAGCCTCGAGGAGCTTCGCCGTCTCGTCGCCCGCACCACTCGCCCGATCCGCTACGAACCTGCCGCCTGAACCGTGACGTGGCGGCCGCACCGATCGGAGTAGGTCGGCCATGTCGGGGCGTGCCGTCCGTTGAGGAACCGCGCGGTGAGGCTGCCGCGTGCTGGTCCTGGGCTTACGCGTGCCGCGGGGTGCACGAGCAACCCAGCCCGGGCGGGGCCGGGCCGTCGATGGGCTTCGCTGGCAGGCTCGACTCAGTCGCGGGTGCCGAAGACGTGCTTCGTCAGGGCTTGCACGTCGCGGTCAAGGTAGTCGAAGCGTCGGTCGACGGCTTCGAACCGGGCATTCATCTCCCCGCGTAACCCGTTTATCTCGCCCCGGAGCCCGCCGATCTCGCCCATAACCTCGCCCCGGAGCCCGCCGATCTCGCCCGTGAGTTCGCCGCGTAGCCCGCCGATCTCCCCCATAACCTCGCCGCGCAGCCCACCGATCTCGGTGCGAATGACGCGCACGAAGAGAGAGGAGATGAGGGTGATCGTGCCGAAGGTGGCGGTGGCGAAGACGCCGATCAGCGTCCACACCTGAGGCTCCGTCATCTGCAACACCCTTCTATTCTCCCGAACCGCTCGACCCGGCGCCAGCCTCCCGGGCGCCTGATGCGACGCTAACTGCCAGCGGGATGCCCGGCTCGGCGCCGCTGCCGACCGGGGGAGAAGCGTTGTGAAGGATTCGGCTGTGGAGGAACCGCACTCGCCGCCGTGATCCGACGCGGGAGCGTCGCGGGCGGTAGAGACGAGTAGGTCTCGGGCGAGTGCGGGATGCTAGCGGGCCGGCTCGTCGGCGAGCGGTGGGCGGGAGAGCGGGGCCGCGGTGCCCGACGGCACGCCGGCCGGTGCGGCCGCGGCGTCGGCGCCCTGCGACACGATGTGGTTCGCCGCGTCGACGTGCACGATGCGCGGGCGCAACGTGCGGGCCTCCGCATCGGAGACGAGGCCGTAGGCGATGATGATGACGAGGTCGCCGGGGTGGATGAGGTGTGCGGCCGCACCGTTCATGCCGATCACGCCGCTGTCGGCAGTGCCGGCGATCGTGTAGGTCTCGAGGCGCGCGCCGTTCGTGATGTCGACGACGGTGACCTTCTCGCCCTCCACGATGTCGGCCGCGGCGAGCAACGTGCTGTCGACGGTGATCGAGCCGACGTAATTCAGGTCGGCATGCGTCACCGTGGCACGGTGAATCTTGCCCGTCAGCATGCTCCTCAACACAACGCTCCAGAATACGCCACCCGACGAGATCGGGCCCGTGGCTGAGGCTGACGGCGGGCGCTCAGTCGGGGTCGCTCGGGTCGATCGGCGCGTGATGGTCGCGGTTCGTGACGCCCCGCTTCCAGTAGCCCTGCACCTGAAGGTGGTCGGCGTCGACGTGGCGGTCGCGCTTCAGCATGCGGCGAACCGGCAAGAGCTCGCCCGCCTCGCCGGCCGCGAAGACGTAGGCGTCGTCGGCGAGGTCGATCGAGTGCACGGCCTCTTCCAGCTGGCCGGGCCCGTCGAATCGGTACAACCACTCCACGCCGGCCCGCGCCTCTTCCTCCGCCGTGAGGTACGCCTCGGTCGCCTCGTCACTGGCAAGCACGACCGCGGTGATCGCGCAGCCGGCCGGCAGCATGTCGATCCAGCGCGCCAAGGCGGGCAGCCCCGTCTCGTCGGCGACGAGCAGCGCGTGCCTCGCCTCCGCGGGGGCCAGGAGCGAGCCCTTCGGGCCGCCGACCGCGACCTCGCCACCCGGTGCGGCCCCCGCCGCCCACGACGACGCCGGGCCGTTGCCGTGCTCGCCGAGCCCTTCGTAGAGGAAGAAGTCGATGTCAAGCTCCGCCGGCCGCCCCTCCGCCGCCGGGCGCCACGCGCGCGGCGTGTAGTCGCGCGAGATGACGAGCCCGTCCGTCGGCCGTTCGACGCCGTGCTCCTCGCTCCAGGTGGGGGCGGTCAAGACGCCCGTCACCGGGTTCGGAAAGTACACCTTGACGTGATCGGCCGGGCCGTCGGCCCGAAAGTCGGCGAGGTCGGCGCCGGCGAGCGTCACGCGCACGAAGTCGGGCGTCGGCCGTGTCACCCCCGTCACTCTCGCGCGCCGAAAACCCATGGTCTGCCGGATGCGTTCGCGTGCCATTCGCTTATTCTCGCAGGCGCCTCGCCCGGTCAAGCCGCCATTTCGAGGGTTTGCGGGGGTTCAGGCCGACGTGTGTCGGCGGTGGCCGCTACCGTACACGAGGGAGGAAGGCGAGGCGTGAGCGAGACTCTTCTCTACCGGCCGGATCACGCCGTGAATCTGCGGGAGACCCTCGCGCCGCTCGGCCGGGGCCCTGCCGACCCGACGACTCTGTGGGACGAGCACGGGCTGTGGCGGAGCTTTCGCACCCCGCAGGGCCCCGCGACCTTACGTCTGGAAGACGCCCGGCCCGCCGTGCAAGTCACTGCCTGGGGGCCGGGTGCCCCATGGGCCGTGGCCGCCGCGCCGCAGCTGCTGGGCTCCCGCGACGAACCCGGCATGCTCGAGCGCACCCCTGCCCGGGGCGGGGGTGCCCGCGGTGCGGCTGGGCCCGATCTCATCCCCCGCGCGGCCGACCGCCGGAACGATCTTGCGGGGCCGGATGCCCCCGGATATCACTTGGTGAGCGAGAGCGCCCATCGGCATCCCGGTCTGCGGCTGATGCGCACCGGGCTTCTTCTCGAGGCGCTCATCCCCGCCATCCTGGAGCAGCGGGTGACGAGCACCGAGGCGTTCCGCTCGTGGGCGCGGCTCGTACGCGCCTATGGGGAGCCGGCGCCCGGGCCGCGTGTCGACGGCGCGCCGCGCGTGCCCGAGCGGTTGCGGGTCGTTCCGGCCCCGGAGACCTGGCGGCGTATCCCGTCGTGGGGCTGGCACAAGGCGGGTGTCGACCCGCGTCGCAGCCGCGCCGTCGTCGAGGCATGCAGGCACGCCGCCGCGCTGGAAAGGTTGGCCCTTCTCGACGGCGCCGACGCCCGTCGGCGGCTGACGAGCATCCCGGGCATCGGCGTCTGGACTGCCGCAGAGGCCGTGCAACGTTCCCACGGTGACCCCGACGCGGTGAGCGTCGGCGACTACCACCTCGCCGCCCACGTCGGCACCGCGCTTATCGGTCGACCCGTCGACGACGCTCGTATGCTGCGCTTGCTCTCC
>DASTNL010000057.1:0-19224 GCA_035720905.1 Microbacteriaceae bacterium | reverse complement strand
GGGGGTCGGCCAGCGCGTGAGCCACTGTTCGAGCCGGGGAATCACGCGCGCGACGGGCGTCTGCTGCAGCATGATCTCGCTCACGAGCACGCCCCACGGGCTGAAGCCGGGCCGACGCCACGGCAGGTCGCGGGCGCTCCCCGCATACCAGCGGGTGAGGCTGCGCACGAATCGGGTCCGGGCCGCGTCATCCACCCCCCAAGGCTATAGAAGCGGGCCCGGGTGCCACGCGACGTGTTCGGCCGCCCCGACGTAGGCTCGAAGCATGGAACTGACCACGACGCCGCGCGTGGAACTGTGGCACGCGCTCACCGACGAGATAACGCACAACTACTCGCGCGGCCGCATCTTTCTGGCGGTCGACGGCATTCTGGGCTCCGGCACCGCGGCCTTCGCCGACGGCCTCGCCGACGCGCTGCGGGAGCGGGGCCACGAGACCGTGCGAGCCTCCCTCACCGACTTCGCCGCTCCGCGCGAGGCGCGAGAGAGGCAGGGCGCAGACTCGGGGCACGGGTTCTACGACGACGAATACGACGAAGCGGCCTTCCGCCGGCTTCTCGTCGAGCCGTTCAGCCTCGCCGGCCGGCCGTTCCACACCGCCTCGTACGACCGGGCGGCCGAGCGGAGCCTCGAGACCGCGCCGCAGACGGCGGGCGACGACGCGTTCTGCATCGTCGACGGGGTTTTCCTGAACCGACCCGAACTGCACGGCATCTGGCACTACTCGCTCTATCTGGAGGTGCCGTGGGCTGTGGCGTACGCGCGTCTCCAAGCGGCCGGCCAGGCGCCCTCCGCCGACCCGGATGATCCGGCGAACCGCCGCACCCGCAAGGGGCAAGACCGCTACCTCGCCGAGGTGTTCCCGCGCGGCGTCGCGAACGCGATCATCGACAACACCGACGACAACCGGCCGCTGCGCGTCTTCGCCGACAGCTGCTGACGGGGGGCGGCCGGCGGCAGCACGGTCAGCGGGTGAAGCGCCGGGCGACCTCGTCGGCCGTCAGAAAACGGCCCGAGGCCTCCACCTCGTGCACCATCGCCGCCAGCGCCTCGTTGACGGGGGCGGCCCGGCCGTGCTCCTTGGCCCAGGCGACCACGGCGCCGTTCAGGGCGTCGACCTCGCTCGGCCTGCCACGGCGGATGCTCTGCAACGTCGAGCCGAGGTTCGGCACGTCGCCCATCCGCCGGGCCATCGCCAGGAGAAGCGCGCCCGCCGCGGCGCGGGGGCCCCGGGAGACGAGACGTAGGATCCCCGGGCCGAGGCCCTGCAGCCGTCCGAAACGCACGCCGGTCGCGAAGGCGAGCCGCGTCGCCTCCCGCATGCTCCGGGCGATGATCCGGCGAAGGCGCGGGCGGGCGATCGTCTCTTGCACGCTCAGCCCCGTGATGGCGGGCATCGCGTTCACCTGATTGATCATGAGCTTCGTCCACTGGCAGGCGGCCAGGTCGTCGATCGCGTGGCTGGGCAGCGCCTGGCCCAGAAGGGCCGCGACCTTCTGGGCCGCGGAGGGGTCGCCCGCGACAACGCCCACCCAGAGGTCGCCCGGGGCCGTCACGACGATGCGGCCCGGCTCCGCGATCGTCGCCGCGAAGAGCGCCAGGGCCCCCACCACCCCTGTGCCGGGCAGCAGCCGCGCAGCCTCGGCGGTGCCGTGCAGGCCGTTCTGCACGATCACGACGCACGCCCCGGCGAGCGCCCGACGCGAGCCTTCGAGCGCCCGGCGGGCGTCGTTGGCCTTCGTGCAGACGAAGACGACCTCGCAGCCGGCCGGCAGTTCACGGGCGATCCGCACCCGAGGGCGATGCGTGCCCCAGGCGCCCTCGACGACGAGGCCTGTCCTCCTGATTGCGGCGGCGTGCGCGCCGCGCGCCGTCACCCAGACTTCGTGACCGGCATCCGCCAGAAGCGCCGCGATCGTGCCGCCGATCGCCCCGGCCCCGATCACTCCCACCCGCATGAGCCCACGCTACGACGTGTAACAAGACCGAAACGTTTGCGACACCGTCGTGAAACGTCGGTGCGCCAGACTGCGGTTATTCGCACGATGCGGGCCGCATGGCCGACTCCGCCGCGTGATGACGGGAACGGAGACCGGATGCCGATATTTCATGTCGCGGCCGAGGCGGCGACGTATACGCAGGCGGACACGCTGTGGCTGATGGTCGCGACGATCCTGGCCCTGCTGATGGCCCCCGGCGTCGCGTTCTTCTACGGCGGCCTGGTGCGGGTCACGAGCGTCGTCAGCATGATGATGATGAGTTTCGGCGCGATGGCCGTCGTCGGCGTGCTCTGGGTGCTGATCGGTTACGGTGTCGCGTTCGGCTCGCCCCTCATCCCGCATTGGATCGGCGACCCGTTCACCGATCTCGGCCTGAGCGGCATCATCGGCCCCGGCGGCACCGTCGACATCCACCTCGTCGCGGTCGCGGCCTTCCAGGCGGCGTTCGCCATCGACGTCGTCGCCCTCATCTCCGGCGCGATCGCCGACCGGGCAAAGTTCGGCTCGTGGCTCATCTTCGCGGCGGTCTGGTCGATCCTCGTGTACTTCCCGGTCGCGCACTGGATCTTCGACCCGGCCGACGGGTGGGCCGCACAAATGGGCGTGAACGATTTCGCGGGCGGGGTCGCGGTGCACGTCAACGCGGGCGCCGCCGCGCTCGCCTTGGCCCTCGTGCTCGGCAAACGCAACGGGTTCGGCAAGGGGCTCGACAAGCCGCATAACGTGCCGCTCACCATGCTGGGTGCCGGCCTCCTCTGGATCGGCTGGTTCGGGTTCAACGCCGGCAGCGCCGGCGCCGTCGACGGGACCGCGCTCCTGGCATTCATCAACACGCTCGTCGCGCCGGCCGCCTCGATCCTCGCCTGGCTCGCCGTGGAGAAGATCAAAGACGGCAAGCCGACCTCGGTCGGCGCCGCCTCCGGCCTCGTCGCCGGCCTCGTCGCCGCGGCGCCTTCCTGCAACGTGTTGACGCCGGGCTGGACCCTCGTTCTGGGCGCGATCGCCGGCGCCGTCTGCGCCCTCGTTGCCGACCTGCGTTACAAGATCGGCATCGACGACAGCCTGAACGTCGTCGGGCTGCACCTGGTGGGCGGCGTCATCGGCACCCTGTTCGTTGGGGTCGCCGGCATCGGCATCGGCTTCCTCGCCACCGGCTCCCTCGTGCAGTTCGGCGTGCAGACCCTCGTCACGGTCGTCGTCATGTGCTACTCGTTCGGCATGGCCTGGCTGATCGGCACCGGCATCGAGCGCACCGTCGGCTTCCGGCTGGCACCCGACGAGGCGGGCACCGCGCCGGATGTGGCCATCCACGGCGAAGAGGCCTACACCCTGCAGGCCTGAGGGCCGGGCATCCGGCCGCAGCCCGTTGATAGCATGGCGGCCGTGGGGGAGCGCGCGGAGCCGGGATCGGTGCGGGGGCTGCTCATCGTCGACAAGCCGGCCGGGCCGACCAGCCACGGTGTGGTCGCCCGCATCCGCCGGCTGGCCGGCACGCGCAAGGTGGGGCATGCCGGCACACTCGACCCCATGGCGACCGGCCTCCTCATCGTCGGCCTCGGCCCGGCGACGAGGCTCCTGACCTTTCTCGTCGGGCTGGGCAAGGTCTATCGGGCCACTCTGCGCCTCGGGTGGGAGACGGTCACCGACGACGCGGAGGGGCAGGCCTGTGGCCCCCCGGCGGATGCGGCCCGGCTCGCCGGCCTGAGCGACGACGAGATCCGGGCCGCGCTGCGCGCCTTCGTCGGCACGATCCGGCAGGTTCCGAGCAGCGTCAGCGCGGTCAAGGTCGCAGGCCGGCGCGCCTACGACGTCGTGCGAGCGGGCGGCGTGGTCGAGCTTCCGGCTCGCACGGTCACGATCGAACGCCTCGACGTCGAGACGATTCGGCGCCCTGCGGGTGCGGGCGGCGCAGCCCCCGCCGTCGACGTGACGCTCGAGGTGGCCTGCTCCTCGGGAACCTATATTCGCGCGCTCGCCCGCGACGCGGGCCGCGCCCTCGGCGTGGGCGGGCACCTGACGGCCCTGCGGCGCAGCGTGGTCGGGCCGTTCGGCCTGGGCGAGGCCGTCGGCCTCACCCGCCTGGAGGCCGACGGTGTCGCCCCGCATCTCGTCTGCCCGGCCGCAGCGGCGGCCAGGCTCTTTCCGACCCGGCTCCTCGACGCCTCGCAGGCCCGCGACCTCGGCCACGGCAAACGGCTGTCCGCGGCGGCCGTCGCAGGCGGCGGCGACGCCGACGCCGCGGGCCGGTTCGCGGCGATCGCGCCAGACGGTCGGCTCGTCGGCATCGCCGAGGCCCGCGACGGCGTCGTGCGCAGCCTTGTCAACATCGCGCCCGGCATCGAAGGAGCCCAGCAGTGATCGGATGGTTCACCATCGTCGTCGTCACGATCGCAACCCTCTCCGGGGTGCTTTGCGTCGTCCTGGGCCTCATCGGCAAGGCACCGAACGACCTGTCGATGGGCGGCACCGCGCTCGTCGCGCTCCTCATGTTCGCCCAGCTCGTCATCACCATCGTCGCCCCGTTCGCGGGCAACCACCCGACCGGCTCGCTTTTCGAGTTTTACCTCTATCTCGTCTCGGCGGTCCTTCTGCCGTTCGCCGGCGGCCTGTGGGCGCTCATGGACCGCACCCGGTGGAGCACGGTCGTCTTGGGTGCGATCTGCCTCGCCATCGCCGTCATGATGGTGCGCATGAGCATCATCTGGAACGTGCAGGGCGCCTGAGCGGCTCGCGCGGCTGCGATAATCGAAGGCGTCATGACATTCCTCGCGAAGAGCACCCCCAAGCCGCCCCGTGTGCAGGGCGCCGGGCGCGTCCTCATCCTGGTCTATGGCATCCTTGCGCTCGGCGCGACGGGGCGTAGCGTCTACCAGCTTTCGGAGCGTTTCGCCGAGGCGCCGCTCGCCTACAGCCTCTCGGCGCTCTCCGCGGTCGTCTACATCGTCGCCACGATCGCCTTGATCGCCCCCGGTCGCGCGTGGTACCGCGTCGCCTGGTCGACCATAAGCTTCGAGCTGACGGGGGTCGTCGTCATCGGGACGATCAGCACTTTCGCCCCCGGCCTTCTTGGTCTTGACGGCGTCGACCCGTTCGGCCAGCAGTCGACCGTGTGGTCGGTCTACGGGGCCGGCTACGTGTTCATCCCGCTCGTTTTGCCGGTGCTCGGCATGTTGTGGCTGCACCGGCACCACCCAGCCGGAGCGGTCCTGGCCAAGGCGCCGGGAGGGGCGTGATGCCCGGCCCGGCACCCCGTGACGAGATGCGCGTCTATCGCGGCCTTGAGTCTTTGCCTGCGGGGCTGCCACCCTCGGCGGTCACGATCGGAAAGTTCGACGGGGTGCATCGGGGCCATCGCTCGGTCATCGACGCGGTCGTCGCCGCCGCACGGCGCGACGGCCTCACGGCGACCGCCGTCACCTTCGACCGCAACCCGTTGCGGCTTCTGGCCCCCGAGAAATGCCCTGCCGACCTCACAGGCCCGGAACAGAAGGTCGCGCTCTTGGGGGAGACGGGGCTCGACGCGACGCTCGTCTTGACGTTCGATCACGGCCTGGCGGCCACGAGCGCGGAGGACTTCGTCGCCGACGTGCTCGTCGGCTCGCTCGGCATGCGCCGGGTGCTCGTCGGTGCCGACTTCCGCTTCGGCGCCCGCAACGCCGGCAGCGTCGAGACGCTGCGCAGCCTCGCGCCCCGCCACGGCTACGAGGTGGAGGTCATCGACGACGTCTGCCGCAGCGGCGGTCGCCGCATCTCTTCCAGCTGGATCCGCGAGCTTCTGGCCGCGGGCGACGTCGAGGCGGCGGCGCAGCTTTTGGGCAGGCTGCCGGCGGTGACCGGCGAGGTCGTGCACGGGCTCGAACGCGGCAGAACGCTCGGCTTTCCGACGGCGAACCTTTCCGCCGACTCGGAGGGCATGATCCCGGCCGACGGCGTGTACGCCGGTTGGCTCGGTCTCGGGGGCCGGCGGTATCCGAGTGCCATCTCGGTCGGCGACAACCCGACCTTCGGCGACGTGCCGGCGAAACAGGTGGAGGCGCACGTCGTCGACGCCGACCTCGACCTTTACGGCAAGCGGGTGCGGGTCGAGTTCGCACACCGCATTCGGGGCATGGTCGCCTTCGCCGGGCCCGAGGCCCTGGCCCTGCGCATCCGCGACGACGTCGACGAGACGCGCGCACTCCTCGCCCGATAATGCTCATCTGAGCATCCTTTGCACATGTGTGGTGCTTTGCCACGCGATTCCTTAGGCTGAAGACGCGCGCTGGTGCCGTCTGTATGCGCCGCGCCGACGGGAGGAGACGGGCGGATGCCGATGAGCGACACCGACGAGATCCTCGCCGTCAAGGCTGCCGAGCTCTATTACGAGGCCGGCAAGACGCAGGACGAGATCGGGGTCGCGCTGAACATCAGCCGCTGGAAGGTCGGCCGGCTCTTGGTGCAGGCCCGCGAGCGCGGGTTCGTGCGTATCGAGATCGTGCATCCGAGCGCCCGCAGGTTCCCGCTGGAACGGGAGTTGCGCGGCCGCTTCGGGCTCTCTGACGCCGTCGTCGTTCCCGTGCTCGACTCCGACGTGCAGGCTCGTGTCGCCGAGGCCGCCGCCGAATACCTGACGACCCTGCGCCCCGTGCCCCGCAGCCTCGGGGTGAGTTGGGGGCGCACGCTGCAGGCGGTCGCGGCCCGCCTGCGCCCCGGCTGGGCTGCCGGGGTGAACCCGGTGCAGATCAACGGCAGCGTCTCGCACAACGACGGCGCCGCCCAAGACGACACGGCCGTGACCATCGCCCGTAAGGCGCAGGGCACGGCCACCCTCCTGCCGAGCCCCGCGATCTTCGAACACGCCGAGACCAGGCGGGCGGTCGAGGCCGACCGTTCCGTGCAACGCGTGCTGGCTCTGGCCCGCTCCGCCGCCGCATACCTCTTCAGCGCGGGTGTCGCAGACCAACGCTCCGTGCACGTCTCCAGCGGTTACCTGACCGACCGTGAGGTGGCCGACCTCGCCGCACGCGGCGCGGTGGGCGACGTGGTGGGTCGCTTCATCACGGCGACCGGAGAGGTCGCCGACCCGGCGCTCGACGAACGCACGCTCGGCATCACTCTCGACGAGCTGCGGCGCTCCCGGCGCACGATCGCGGTGATCGCGGGCCAGGCCAAGCATGCGGTCTGCCGCGCCGTCGTCACGAGCGGGCTGTGCAGCACCCTGGT
Organism: Microbacteriaceae bacterium; assembly: GCA_035720905.1. Taxonomy (GTDB): domain Bacteria; phylum Actinomycetota; class Actinomycetes; order Actinomycetales; family Microbacteriaceae; genus DASTNL01. The sequence goes on along the minus strand of DASTNL010000057.1, from coordinate 12,022 downwards.
GACCGACGAGGCCACCGCGACGATGCTTCTGGAATCGGCCCCCGAAGGCTCAGGGGGCCTGGAGAAGATCTCGAAGGAGGGGTCCTCATGATCGAAGTGACGGATCTTCGTGACGCCGCCCTGCGCCCGGCCCGGCGCGCGATCGACGTCTTGGGCACGGATGCCGGCGAGGCGGCGTTGGCCAGGTACCTGCGCGGCATACCCGGGGTCGACGCCGTCGGTCTCGAACAGCGTGCCGCGTCTCTGGCGGGCCGATCGATCAAGACCACCTCCAAGGCGCGGGCCCTCGACCTCGTCATCTCGCTCGTCGACCTGACGACGTTGGAGGGCGCCGACACGCCCGGCAAGGTGCGAGACCTCGCGGCAAAGGCGTTGAGGCCCGACCCGTCGGACCGCACCGCCCCGATGGTGGCGGCCGTCTGCGTCTACAGCGACATGGTGCCCTACGCCGTCGAGGCCCTCGGCGCGGGGCATGACGGCACGCACCGCGCGGGTGTCGCGGTCGCTTCTGTCGCGACCGCGTTTCCGAGCGGGCGGGCCTCTCGGGCGGTGAAGCTCGCCCAGGTGGCCGAGGCCGTCGAGGCCGGCGCCGACGAGATCGACATGGTCATCGACCGGGGCGCGTTTCTGGCCGGCCGCTTCGGCCAGGTGTTCGACGAGATCGTGGCGGTGCGTGAGACCTGCCGCCGCCCCGACGGCGGCCGCGCCCACCTCAAGGTGATTCTCGAGACGGGGGAACTGGCGACCTACGACAACGTGCGCCGCGCCTCGTGGCTGGCGATCCTCGCCGGGGCCGACTTCATCAAGACCTCGACCGGAAAGGTCTCGCCGGCAGCGACTCTGCCGGTCACTCTGTGCATGCTCGAGGTGGTGCGCGATTGGTACCGCATGTCGGGCGAACGCGTCGGGGTGAAGCCGGCCGGCGGCATCCGCACCGCCAAAGACGCCATCCGCTACCTCGTCACTGTCGCCGAGACCGCCGGCGAGGAGTGGCTGACGCCCGACCTCTTCCGTATCGGGGCCTCCAGCCTCGTCGGCGACGTGCTCATGCAGCGACAGAAGATCGCGCTCGGCCGTTACTCCGGCCCCGACTACGTCACCGTATGACCGGGCTAGGCGCGAACCCGCCAGGCCGGCCCTGGCACCCTAAGAGAGCAGGATTGCCATGAGCGTCACCGAAGGCTTCACCGACTACGCGCCCGCCCCGCAGGCGCGCTCCCTCGTCACCCTGCGGGACGAGTACGGGCTCTTCGTCGACGGCCGTTTTGTGCGGGGCCACGGCACGCCGATCGAGGCGATCGCGCCGGCCTCCGGTGAACGCCTCGCGACCGTGACGACGGCAAGCCCCGCCGACATCGACCTCGCGGTCGCCGCGGCCCGTCGCGCCTACGAGGGCGTGTGGTCGTCGATGACGGGCTCCCGCCGGGGCCGCTACCTGTACCGGATCGCCCGCATCGTGCAGGAGCGCAGCCGCGAGCTGGCGGTCGCCGAAAGTCTGGACAACGGCAAGCCGATCAAAGAGACCCGCGACGTCGACGTGCCGCTGGTGGCCGCCTGGTTCTTCTATTACGCCGGCTGGGCCGACAAGCTCGACTATGCCGGCTTGGGCTCTTCGCCCCGCCCGCTCGGTGTGGCGGCGCAGGTCATCCCGTGGAACTTTCCCCTGCTGATGCTTTCGTGGAAGATCGCGCCCGCGCTCGCGGCGGGCAACACGGTCGTCTTGAAGCCGGCAGAGACGACCTCGCTGACGGCGCTCCTCTTCGCCGAGATCCTGCAGCAGGCGGAACTGCCCGCCGGCGTCGTCAACATCGTGGCCGGCGCCGGCGATGCCGGGCGCACCCTTGTCGAGCATCCGGGCGTCGACAAGATCGCCTTCACGGGCTCGACGGCGGTCGGCCGCCAGATCGCGCGCTCCGTCGCGGGCACCGACAAGCGTCTCACGCTCGAGCTGGGTGGCAAGGCCGCGAACATCGTCTTCGACGACGCGCCCATCGACCAGGCCATCGAAGGCATCGTGAACGGCATCTTCTTCAATCAAGGCGAGGTGTGCAGTGCCGGCAGCCGGTTGATCGTGCAGGAATCGGTGGCCGACGAGGTGGTGGAGCGGCTGAAACGCCGGCTCGCGACGCTGCGGATGGGCGATCCGCTCGACAAGAACACCGACATCGGGGCGATCAACTCCGCCGAGCAGTTGGAGCGCATCACGCGGCTGTGCGCGGTGGGCGAGGCGGAGGGCGCCACGCGGTGGACCTCGGACGTCGCGGTTCCCGAGGCCGGCTTCTGGTTCCCCCCGACTATCTTCACAGGCGTGGCCCCCGCCCACCGCATCGCCCGTGAGGAGATCTTCGGCCCGGTCCTCTCCGTCTTGACGTTCCGCACCCCCGCCGAGGCGATCGCCAAGGCGAACAACACCCCGTATGGGCTCTCCGCCGGCATCTGGACCGACAAGGGCAGCCGCATGCTCGCCGTCGCCGACCGGCTGCGCGCCGGTGTCGTCTGGGTGAACACGTTCAACCGGTTCGACCCGTCGAGCCCGTTCGGCGGTTACAAGGAGTCGGGTTATGGGCGGGAGGGCGGCCGACACGGCCTTGCCGCCTATCTCGCACCGGGCGGCGATATGGAGGCCGGGGTCCGGTCGGGCGAGGGCCGGGCCTTGGCACGGTCGCGATCTGCGGCCGAGAACTCGGACGAGGGATCGGTTTCCCGGGCGGCTGTGGAGTTGGCCGGGGGCGGTAAAGGGAAAGAGAAAGGGGCGCACCGATGAGCCGCCTTGCCGTGCCGAAGACGTACAAGCTGTTCGTCGCCGGTGCCTTCCGGCGCAGCGAGTCGGGGCGCACCTACCCCGTCGTCGACGCACGCGGCACATTCGCCGCGAACGTGCCGGCCGCCTCCCGCAAAGACCTGCGCGACGCCGTGCAGGCGTCGAGGCGAGCCTTCCCGGCCTGGTCGGGCACCACGGCCTACAACCGGGGTCAGGTGCTCTATCGCATCGCAGAGGTCATGGAGGGGCGCCGGGCCCAGTTCGCCGACGAGGTGCGGCGCACGAGCGGCGTCGGCCGGGCGCGGGCCGAAGAGGAGGTCGATGCGGCGATCGACCTGTGGGTCTGGTACGCCGGGTGGAGCGACAAGCTCGTGCAGGTCGCCGGCGGGGCGAACCCGGTCGCCGGGCCGTTCTTCAACCTCTCCGTGACGGAGCCCACCGGCGTCGCAGCGATCGTCGCACCGCAAGAAAGCGGCCTCGTGGGCCTCGTCAGCGTCGTCGCCCCCGCGCTCGTGGCGGGCAACACCGTCGTCGCCATGGCCGCGAGGCGTCATCCGTTCGCCGCCGTCGGCCTGGCCGAGGTGCTCGCCACGAGCGACGTGCCGTGCGGCACCGTGAACATCCTCACCGGGGACCCGGGCGAGCTCATGCCGGTGGCGGCGGCCCACGCCGACGTTAACGCGCTCGACCTGACGGGGGCCGGGGCGCTGGAGTGGGTGGATGCGCAGATCGCGGCGGCCGAGACGTTGAAGCGGGTGCTGACACCCGTGCCCGGCCCGGCCACGCGGAGCCTGCAGCGCATCCTCGCTTTCACCGAGACGAAGACCATCTGGCACACGACGTCGACGCGCTGACGCGACGTTCGTCGCGCCCGCCCGTGAACCGGGCGAGGCTGCGGCGACCGGCCGGTCGCGTATGCTGGCAAGACCGATGAAAGACGACCGATACGGCTCCGCCGAGTTCTCCCGTGCCGCGGTGGCTCCGGGGCTGCTCGGCGCCATCGCGCTCCTGGCCGGCTTGGCGTTGATCGGCGGCTCTTGGTTCATCGGGGTGCAGTACGCGGCATGCCTCTTCGCCTGCATCTTGTGCATCATCGCCGGCCAGGCCAAGGTGTGGTGGTGGCTCATCGGGCTCGTGCCGATCGTCGTCGTCTGGAATCCGGTTTTTCCTCTCACCCTCGGCGAGGAATGGTGGCGTCTGGCCGGCATCGCAGGCTCGGCGGTGTTCGTGGCGGCCGGCCTTTTCATCCACAGCCCGCTGCCGGAGAACACGCCGCCCAGGCGCAGGCGTCGGTAAGGGCCCTCTGTCGCGCCGGCCTCGCGGCCGCGCGTGCCGTGCCACAGTGGAAACATGACTGTTCGCATCAAACGCGTCTACGAGGCGGCCGAAGCGGGCGACGGATATCGCATCCTCGTCGATCGCATCTGGCCCAGGGGGCTCACGAAAGAGGCCGCTCGCGTCGACGAGTGGCTGAAGGAGGCCGGCCCTTCGACACAGCTGCGCAAGTGGTTCGGGCACGTCCCGGAGCGTTTCGAAGAGTTCGCCGCCCGCTACCGTGACGAGTTGCGGGGGAGCGAGGCGTTGGGTCGGCTGCGTCTGGCGACGACCGAGCACGACGTCGTGACTCTCGTGTACTCCGCCAAAGACACCGTGCACAATCAGGCGGTCGTCTTACGGGAGGAGCTCACGGCGTGACGGCGGCCGACACAGGGCGCCCGTGCCCGTAGCACCTCGTGCCGGAAATGCCGCCGGTGCCTCGTCTGCGGCCGGCGTGCCGTTCAGCCCGGCGCGCGTCGAGCGGCATGGCGTGCCCTACAATGGTGGCGGCAGGTGAGTGAACGCCGGGGCGTGTCGGCCGGTATGGGCACCTCCAACGATCGTGTGCGACGTTGGTCGAGCGCCCGCGCGGCAGGCCGGCGGCAGGGATACCCCACCGTAAGGCAGAAGCCCGCGCCCGTCGTCGTCACCCGCCATCGACGTCATCCTTAGGGAGGATCAGTGCCGCGCACAGGTGCAGCTACGCAGACCCGGCCGCCTCACCACGGCACGTCCCGACTGCGGCATGCCAACAACGACGGGATAATCCCCGTCTTGGCCCGCCGGGTGCGGGAGGTCGAGGCCAAGGTCACGGCCGGCAAGCGTCTGGGTCCTACGAATCGCACGAAGTTCCAGGTGATCGCGACCCTGATGCGCGAGGAGCGTGCCCGGGCGAAGACCGACACGGCGCTCGGAGACGCCGGCCGCGCCGAACAGCTGAAGCGCCTCGACGGCATTGCGACGATCCTCGCGAAGATCGCGGCCCGCGACACGTCGCTCATCGCGCTTCTCGAGAACACGTCGGTCTCCAGCGAGACCGCTCAACGGATGCGTCGCGACTGGCTGGTGGAGTCGGGCACCGAGTTGAGCCCCGACGACCTCATCATCAGCACGAGCGCCCCCAGGATCGCCGGCGAGACGGTGCTGAGCCCGGAGCTCGCCGGGCGGCAGGTCATTCCACCGTCAGTGCGCTCGCGGGCGTTGTCGAACCCGTTCCTGCCCCCCGACTTCGCGGCCGTCGAGGCGGTGCACCCGCGTCGCCGCCTCGATTCGTGGGAACTGCTCGGGCCGCTCTACAAGGCCTTCGAACGCGGCTCGGGCGGCGAACGGGCCAGCATGACGCTCCCGCCGGCGCCACGCATCGACCGCTTCTCGCCGCGGGGCAGCAGGCTGATGAACCACCAGCTGCGCCTCATCCAGAGTGTGCGAGAAGGGCATCGCACGTTCTTGCTCGCCGACGAGCCGGGCCTCGGCAAGACCGCGCAGGCGCTCCTCGCGGCGTCGGTGGCAGGCGCCTACCCGATGCTTGCCGTCGTGCCGAACGTCGTCAAGATGAACTGGGCACGCGAGGTCGAGAAGTGGACGCCGCAGCGGCGCGTCGCAGTGGTCCACGGCGATGGCGCCGACGTCGACGCCTTCGCCGACATCGTCGTCATCAACTATGAGATCCTCGACCGGCATCTCGAATGGCTCTCCCGGCTCGGGTTCGGCGGCATGGTCGTCGACGAGGCGCATTTCATCAAGAACCTGCACTCCCAGCGCTCCCAATACGTGTTGGGCCTCGCCGACTCGATCCGTAAGCGTGCGCACGGCCATGAGCCGCTGCTCATGGCGTTGACGGGCACGCCGCTCATCAACGACATCGACGACTTCCGCGCCACCTGGCAGTTCCTCGGCTGGCTCGACGGGGATCGCCCGGCTCCTCGCCTCCTCGACCGGTTGGAGGAGACGGGGCTCACCCCCGCCGACCCGGCGTTCTATGCCGAGGCGCGCACCGCCGTCATCGACCTCGGCATGGTGCGGCGGCGAAAGATCGACGTCGCCGCCGACCTGCCGGGCCGCCGTGTCGTCGACCTCCCGGTGGAGCTCGACGGCGAGGCCGGCCGCTCCATCGCGCAGGCCGAGCGGAATCTCGCCCAGCGGCTCGTGGAGCGTTACCGGGCCGCCGCGGCCTCTCTCGGCGCCCTCGGGGCCGAACGGCGAGAGCGCCTCATCCGCACGGTGGCGCAGGCCGAGCTGGAGGATTCCAACGCGCGCGGCGACGGCCAGAACGTCTTCGCGATGGTGCGCAAGATCGGCCAGGCGAAGGCGCATCTCGCCGCCGACTACGCGATCCAACTCGCGCGCTCCGTCGGCAAGGTGGTCTTCTTCGCCAAGCACATCGACGTGATGAACGAGGCCGAGCGGGCGTTCGCCGACGCGGGCCTTAGGAGCATCTCGGTGCGTGGCGAGCAGAGCGCCCGCACGCGTCAGGCCGGCATCGATGCGTTCGCGAACGATCCGGCCGTCTCGCTGGCCGTCTGCTCCCTCACCGCCGCCGGGGTCGGGCTGAACCTTCAGGCCGCCTCCAACGTCGTCCTCGCCGAGCTCTCGTGGACCGCGGCGGAGCAGACCCAGGCCATCGACCGGGTGCACCGGATCGGCCAGGCCGAACCCGTCACCGCGTGGCGCATCGTCGCCGCCCAGACGATCGACGCGAAGATCGCGGAGCTCATCGACCAGAAGCAGTCACTCGCGGCGCGGGCGCTCGACGGCTCCGACGTCACGGTCGGCTCCGGCGATTCGGTGCAACTGGACGCCCTGGTCGGCGTGCTGCGCCAAGCCCTGCACCTTGGCTGAGGCTCCGATTCGCCTGGGCGGCGATCCTGCGCTAGACAAGAGGTATGGCGCACCGGATCCAGGTTGAGGTCGAACGCAAGTACGACGCCGGCGCCCAGGCTCCCGTGCCCGACCTCGTCGGTGTCGGTGCCGTCGCGGTCGTCGAGCCCGCGACCGAGGCCCTGTTGGTCGCCGTCTATTACGACACCGAGCACCTCGACGTGAGTGCCGCCCGGCGCGCCCTGCGCCGCCGGGTCGGCGGCGCCGACGAAGGCTGGCACGTGAAGGTCGCCCCCGAAGGCTCCGAGGGGCGCACCGAGCACCACTGGCCCTTGACCGACGGCGAGGATGTCCCCGCCGAGATCGCGGAGGAACTCGCCCCGCTCACCGCCGGTCGTACGCTTCGCCCCGTCGCCCGCGTCGTGAACCGGCGCGTCACGACCCGCCTGCTGGATGCCGCCGGCTACCCCGTGGCGGAGTTCTGCGACGACCACGTCGTCGCCGAAGACCTGCGCGACGGCACGACCCGTCGTTGGCGGGAATGGGAGGTCGAGCTCGCGCCCGCCGCCCCCGAGCATCCGGCCGCCCGGGCGGCGCTCTGGAACGGTATCGAGGGCCGCGTCGCCCGCGCCGCAGGCCGGCCGTCGTCGAGCTCGTCGAAGCTCGCCCGGGCGCTCGGCATCGACCCGATGCCCGAAGACACGCCGATGTCGTGATTCCGGCCCGGCGTTCTAGGCTCGGCATGGCGTTCGGCCTCGCCGCAATGACACGGACAGCAGAAAGCGGGCTGCATGAAAATCGGGATTCTGACCTCCGGCGGCGACTGTCCGGGGCTCAACGCCGTCATCCGCGGCGCCGTCTTGAAGGGTGACCGGGTCTACGGCGACGAGTTCGTCGGGTTCCGGTACGGCTGGCGCGGCGTCGTCGACGCCGACTTCGTGCCGCTCGATCGCCGCGGCGTGCGCGGCCTGTCCCGGCAGGGCGGCACGATCCTCGGCTCCAGCCGCACCAACCCGTTCGAGGGCGAGCATGGCGGTCCGGAGAACATCCAGCGGATGCTCGACGACAACGGCATCGACGCCGTCATCGCCATCGGCGGAGAGGGCACGCTCACGGCGGCGCGCCGGCTGACCGACGCCGGGTTACGCATCGTCGGGGTGCCGAAGACGATCGACAACGACCTGGCCGCCACCGACTACTCGTTCGGCTTCGACACGGCGGTCTCGATCGCGACGGAGGCGATCGACCGGCTGCGCACCACCGCCGAATCGCATCAGCGCTGCATGGTCGTGGAGGTCATGGGGCGCAACGTCGGCTGGATCGCCCTGCATTCCGGCATGGCGGGCGGCGCGCACGCCATCTTGATCCCCGAGGAGCCGCAGTCCGTCGACCAGATCTGCCGATGGGTGGAACACGTGCGCGACCGCGGCAGGGCGCCCATGGTCGTCGTGTCGGAGGGCTTCCACCTCGACACGATGGAGGGTGCACACTCCCACAAGGGCCTCGACGCCTTCAACAGGCCGCGCCTGGGCGGTATCGGGGAGCTGCTCGCACCCCTCATCGAGGAGCGTACCGGCATCGAATCCCGGGCCACTGTCATCGGCTACGTGCAGCGCGGCGGTGCGCCGAGCGCCTACGACCGCGTGTTGGCCACGCGACTCGGCCTGGCCGCCGTCGACGCGGTCGAAGAGGGGCATTGGGGCAGCATGGTCTCGTTGCGGGGCACCGAGATCGCCACCGTGAGCATCGCCGAGGCGACGGGCGGGCTGAACCGGGTGCCGAAAGGGCGTTACGAAGAGGCGGCACTGCTCTTCGGCTGATCCGCCGGTCAGGCGGCGGGGCGCCCCGGTAGGGTGGTAGCCCGGGAGGCGGCATGATCGATCGGCAACACGCCCAGGAGCTTCGTGAGGCCGGGCTCCTCTGGCGCCACCCCGCCGCCGGCGACCGGTTCACGATGGTCGCGGAGGAATTCGCCGGCGAGGTCTTCACTGTCAGCGAGATGACGGTCGAGTCTCACGAGTTCACCGGCGGCACGATTCTGGGCTTCAACGGCACGACCGAGTGGGCGCTCGATTCGGTGGCGCTCGACGACGCGCTGTGGATGCCGCGCGACGATCAGCTACGCGGCCTCCTCGGCCGGGCCTTCCAGTCTCTCGTTCTGAAAGAAGGCCTCTTCACCGCCACGGTGCTCCTCTCCGGCGCGCCGCGGGGCTTCACCGCGCCAGACGCGAGCACGGCCTACGCCGAGGCCCTCCTCGCCTTGATCCGCGACGCGCGCGGCTGATCGGGGCCGGCCAGACCACACGCTCGCAACGCAGGTTCGTCGAATGCCGGGGCGGGGCCGGGTCGGCTGACGCCCGGTGCGGCATGATCGAGAGGTCATGTCTCTTCTCGACGAGCTGCCTCATCCGTTCGACGCCGACGCCTTCTTCGAGGCGTTCTCGGCCTGGGCCGCGCGCGGGGGGCTCGAACTCTACCCGGCCCAGGAAGAAGCGATGATCGGGCTCGTCTCCGACGCCCACGTTATTCTCAGCACACCTACAGGAACGGGCAAGTCGCTCGTCGCGCTGGGCGCGCACGCCCTCGCCCTGGCCCAGGGCCGGCGCAGCGCCTACACGGCTCCCATCAAGGCGCTCGTCAGCGAGAAGTTCTTCGCACTCGTCGACACGTTCGGCGCCGACCGTGTGGGCATGGTCACCGGCGACACCCACGTGAACACCGACGCGCCGATCCTGTGCTGCACGGCCGAGATCCTCGCCAACCAGGCCTTGCGTCACGGCCCGCAGACCCCGTTCTCGGTCGTCGTCATGGACGAGTTCCACTACTACGGCGACCCCGAGCGCGGCTGGGCGTGGCAGGTCCCGCTCCTGGAGATGACAGGATCCCAGTTCCTCCTCATGTCGGCGACGCTCGGCGACACGACCGCCATCGCAGCAGACCTCTCGAGCCGTACCGGACGCGAGACCGTGTCGGTGACGGGGGTGGAGCGGCCCGTGCCGCTCAGCTACCGCTACGTCGCCACCCCGGTGCACGAGACCGTGCGCGCCCTCCTCGACGAGGCTTTGGCGCCCCTCTACCTCGTGCATTTCTCGCAGGCCGCGGCCGTCGAGGCGGCCCAGGCGCTGGCCGGCGCCGGCGTCGCGACGAGGGCGCAGCGAGACGGCATCGCGGAGGCGATCGGAGCTTTCCGGTTCCAGACCGGGTTCGGGCGCACCCTCTCGCGGCTTCTGCGCCTCGGCGTCGGCGTGCACCACGCGGGCATGCTGCCGGGGTATCGCCGCCTCGTGGAACAGCTGGCCCAGAAAGGGCTCCTGCCTGTGATCTGCGGCACCGACACGCTCGGCGTCGGCATCAACGTGCCGATCCGCACGGTCGTCCTGACGGCACTGACGAAGTTCGACGGCGTGCGGACGCGCCGCCTTCGGGCCCGGGAGTTCCACCAGATCGCGGGCCGCGCCGGCCGGGCCGGGTTCGATGACGCCGGCGACGTCGTCGCCCTCGCCCCGGAGCACGAGATCGAGAACCAGAAGGCGCTCGCCAAGGCGGCGGGCGACCCGAAGAAGAAGCACAAGATCACGCGCAAGAAGCCGCCCGCCGGGTTCGTCTCGTGGAACGAGGCGACCTTCACGAAGCTCATCGAGGCCCAGCCGGAGGAGCTCGTGCCGCGCCTCCGGATGACCCACGCGATGGTCATCAACGTGATCGCCCGTGGCGGCGACGTCTACCGGCACCTGCATTCCCTGGTGTTCGACAACCACGAGCCGTGGCGCCGTCAGCTCGCGCTCGCCCGCCGCGCCCTCGGCATCTACCGCTCTCTTCTCACGGGCGGGGTCGTCGAGAAGACCGTCGCCGGGCCCCGGTTGACGCTCGACCTGCAGCCCGACTTCGCCTTGAACCAGCCGCTCTCGCCCTTCGCCCTCGCCGCCTTCGAGCTGCTCGACCCGGCGAGCGAGAGCCACGCGGTGGATGTCGTCTCGATCATCGAGTCGATCCTCGACGACCCGCGGGCGGTGCTCGCCGCCCAACAGTACAAGGCCCGCGGCCAGGCTCTGGCCGAGATGAAAGCCGAGGGAACCGAGTACGAGGAGCGAATGGAGCGCCTCGAGGCGATCACCTGGCCGAAACCCCTCGACGAGCTCATCGGCCAGGCCTTCGCCACCTACAGCCAGAGCCAGCCGTGGGCAAAGGATTTCGAGCCGAGCCCGAAGTCTGTCGTGCGCGACATGCACGAAAATGCGATGACCTTCGCGGAATACGTGTCCTGGTACGGGCTGACCCGGTCCGAAGGCGTCCTCTTGCGCTATCTCTCCGACGCCTATCGGGCGCTTCGCCAGAGCGTGCCGCCCGCGCTCACGCAACGAGACCCGGCGCTCGCCGACCTCGTCGCGTGGCTGGGGGAGTTGGTGCGCCAGGTCGACTCCAGCCTCGTCGACGAGTGGGAAGAGCTCGCCCACCCCGACGCCGCCGGGGAGCTGCGGGCCTTGCCGCGCCGACCTGACGCGCCCTTGTCACGGCCGGCCCCGGTCACCGCGAACAGGCACGCCTTCACGGTGCTCTTGCGCAACGCGATGTTCCGCCTCGTGCTGTTGGCTTCGCGCGGCCGTCTCGTCGAGCTGCACGACGCCGCGGCCCCCGGCGGCCCCGACGCCGCCGGCTGGCAGGGCATGCTGGCGGCCTACGGTGAAGAGCACGACGAGATCTTGACGGGCGCCCCGGCACGCGGGCCGCAGATGCTGCAGATCGACACGTCGACGCCCGGCCTGTGGCGGCTGCGACAGGTCGTCGACGACCCGGAGGGCGACCGGGATTGGGCGATCGAGGCCGAGGCCGACCTGGCCGCCTCCGACGAGGCCGGCGAGCCGGTGTTGCGGGTCGCCGGCCTCGTGCGGCTGGATCGTTAGCGGTTCGCATGCCGAGTTGACCCTCGCCGCGCGAGGTGTGAGTATCGACGTGGCCGCACCTGGCGATGCGGTCCCTGCGGGGCACGGGGCAGCGGCCGTCGCGGGCAGGGATGTCGACCATTCGAGGGATGCCCGTGCACGTGACCACGATCGTCGTGCTCGTTGTGGTCCTCGCACTGTTCTTCGACTTCACCAACGGCTTCCACGACACCGCGAACGCGATGGC
>DASTNL010000056.1:0-14017 GCA_035720905.1 Microbacteriaceae bacterium | reverse complement strand
TCACATGACACCAGTGGCAGGCGGCGTAGCCGATCGAAAGCAGGATCGGCACATCTCGTCGGCGCGCCTCGGCGAACGCCTCCGCCCCCCACGGATACCAGTCAACGGGGTTATCGGCGTGTGCACGCAAATAGGGGCTGAGCTCTTCGGCGAGTCTGTTGGTCACTCCCCCAGGCTACGGGCCCGACGCCCCGTTGGCGGTGCGCCAGATACGATGAAGGGCTGATGTCCACCCCACCGACCCTGCCTCAAGCGGCACCGCCACTCGTGATCTCGTACCCGCCCGACCTGCCGGTGAGCGCCCGCCGGGAGGAGATCGCCAAGGTCATCCGCGACAACCAGGTCGTCATCGTCGCGGGCGAGACGGGCTCCGGCAAGACGACGCAGCTGCCGAAGATCTGCCTGGAGATGGGGCGTCGCTCCATCGGCCACACCCAGCCGCGCCGGCTCGCAGCCCGCACGATCGCCGAACGGATCGCCGACGAACTCGGCGTCGAGGTCGGCGGCCTCGTCGGCTACCAGGTGCGCTTCACCGACCATGCCGGGCCAGAGACCAGGATCAAGCTGATGACCGACGGCATCCTCTTGAACCAGATGCACCACGACCGGCTGCTACGCGCCTACGACACGATCATCATCGACGAGGCGCACGAGCGCAGCCTGACGATCGACTTCTTACTCGGCTACCTGAAGCGGATCCTCCCCCGCCGCCCCGACCTGAAGGTCATCGTCACGTCGGCGACGATCGACCCGGAAAGCTTCGCCCGGCATTTCGCGTCGGCCGGGGAGCCGGCGCCGGTCGTCGAGGTGTCGGGACGCACGTTTCCCGTCGAGATCCGCTACCGCCCGCGGGTCGACACCGCAGACGGGAAGACGACCGGGCAACGGGGCACGCAACCGGCGGCACGAGGCGACTCGGGGGCGCGAGGCGACGCCGACGGCGCGGGCTCACGGGGAGCCGCAGCCGGACGGCGGGCGCCGGCGCGGCCGGGCGACGGCGACGACGACGTCAACGACGCGATCCTCGCCGCGCTGGCCGAACTCGACCGAGAGAAACCGGGCGATGTGCTCGTCTTCCTCTCCGGCGAGGCAGAGATCCGGGACGCCGCCGATGCGATCCGGGCCGCCTTGTCGCACGCGGGCGACTCTCGCACAGAGGTCCTGCCCCTCTACGGCAGGCTCTCGGCCGCCGACCAGCACCGGGTGTTCCAGAGGCCGGCGCCCGGGGTGCGCCGTCGCATCGTCTTGGCGACGAACGTGGCGGAGACGAGCCTCACCGTGCCCGGCATCCGCTACGTCATCGACGCGGGCATGGCACGCATCTCCCGCTACTCGGCGCGCGCGAAGGTGCAGCGCCTGCCGATCGAGCCGATCTCCCAGGCATCCGCGAAGCAACGTTCCGGGCGTTCCGGGCGCCAAAGCTCCGGCATCGCCATCCGCCTGTATTCCGAAGAGGACTACGCCGGCCGCAGCGAGTACACAGAACCCGAGATTCTGCGCACCAACCTCGCCTCCGTCATCTTGCAGATGCTCGCGCTCGGTCTCGGCGAGATCGAAGACTTCCCGTTTCTCACGCCCCCCGACCGCCGCGGCGTCAAAGACGGGTTGGGCCTTCTCGCCGAGCTCGGCGCGATCGACGGCGCGGGCCGCATCACGCCAACCGGGCGGAGCCTTGCGAGGCTGCCGATCGAGCCCCGGTTCGGCCGCATGGTGCTGGAGGCGGAACGTCTGGGCGTCGCCCGGCCGGTGCGCGCGATCGTCGCCGGGCTCACGGTGCAAGACCCCAGGGAGCGGCCGATGGAGCGCCGCGCCGCCGCCGACCAGGCACACGCCCGCTTCGTGAACCGCGACAGCGATTTTCTCACCTTGCTGAACCTCTGGAACTACCTGCACGACAAGCGCAAAGAGCTGTCGTCAAGCGCGTTCCGGCGCCTGTGCAAGGCCGAGTTTCTCAACTACCTGCGGGTGCGGGAATGGCAAGACGTCGACCGTCAGCTCAAACGGCTCACCGCGACGCTGCGACGGGGCCACGCTACGAACAGCACCGCGCCGCAGGGCACCGAGGATCACGGCATCCACCAGGCACTCCTTGCAGGACTGCTCTCGCAGATCGGCCTGCGCGACGATCGGGCGGCCTCGAGCCCGGCCAGCAGGAAGCGCCACGGCTCCCCACGCGGCGCCACACCGCGCCGCCGCACGTCGGACTACATCGGTTCCCGGCAGACGCGCTTCACACTGCACCCCTCGTCGGCGTTGGCGAAGAAGCCACCCGCCGCCGTGATGTCGGCCGAGCTCGTGGAGACGAGCAGGCTCTATGCCCGGATGAACGCGGCGATCGACCCGCAGTGGGCCGAACGCCTCGCCGGAGACCTCGTGAAGCGCGCCTACGGCGAGCCACATTGGGAGAAGCGCCAGGGCCAGGCCGTCGCGTACGAGACGGTCACGCTCTATGGCGTGCCCATCGTCACCCGACGGCGGGTGCGCTACGCGCCGATCGACCAGGCCCTCAGCCGGGAGCTGTTTCTACGCCACGCTCTCGTTGCGGGTGAATTCGATCCCCACGGCGGGCACACCTACGACTTCTTGCGTGCCAACGACCGGCTGCGGGGCCGGCTGGCCGAGCGGGAGGAACGCACCCGCAGGCGAGACGTGCTGTACGACGACGAGGCCGTCTTCGACTTCTACGACGCCCGCATTCCGCCAGAGGTTACGGGAGTGCGCGACTTCGAGGCCTGGTGGAACCGCACCCGGCCAGAAAACCCCGGCCTCCTCACCATGGCGGCCGACGAATGGGGCGAGACGGTCGACCCCGATACAGACGCCTACCCGGAGACCTGGCGGCAAGGCGACCAGACCTTCGCCCTGGAATACCATTTCGCGCCGGGCTCCGACAACGACGGGGTCAGCGTGCTCGTGCCGATGCCGCTTTTGGCAAGGCTTCGGCCGGAGGCGTTCACCTGGCAGGTTCCCGGCCTTCGCCCCGATCTCGTCACCGCGCTTCTCAAATCACTGCCGAAAGCGCTGCGTCGCCACGTCGTGCCCGCCGCCGACTGGGCGGCGAAGGTTCTGGCAGACCTCCCCGAGACGCCGCCGGAGGGCCGCAGCCTCACCGAGGCGGCCGCGGCGAGCATCCGGCGGCTGACGGGCACGCTCGCCGCGGCCGGCGATTTCTCGTGGGAGCGTGTGCCGCCACACCTCAGGATGTCGTTCTGCGCGGTAGACGGCGAAGGCCGGGTGGCCGGCCGCGACAAGGATCTGGCCGCGTTGCAGCAGCGCCTTAGCGAGCGGGCCCGACGCAGCGTCGCACGGGCCGTCGCGCCGCGTCCTCTCTCGACCGGCCCGGCGCCGGCCCGACCGGGGCGGGGCCCCGCGGTGGCCGCGCGGGACGCGGCCGGCCGCCGAGGTTCGGGCGACGGCCGCGGTGCCCCCCTAAGCGGCGACGGTCGCGCGAGCGCCACGCCGAACGGCATCGAGCGCTCCGGCATCACGTCGTGGGATTTCGACGAGGTGCCGCAGACGATCGACACCCGCCTGCCCGCGCCGGGCGGCCGGTACAACGTCGTACGCGGTTATCCGAGCCTTGCGCTGCGGGGCGGCGCCGTCGACCTCGTCGTCCTCAGCACCCCGGAGGAACGGCGCCGCGTGTTCCCCGCCGCCGTTCTGCGGCTCGTGACCGGCACGGTCGCCTCCCCGGCCTCGTACGTCGCCGACCATCTGACGCCGGGCGAGAAGCTCAGCCTCGGCGTGAGCGGATACCGTACGACGGCCGCGCTCTTCGACGACTGCCTCACCGCGATCGCCGCCGACGTGCTCCACGCCCGGCATCCGGACGGCATGGTCTTCACCCGTGCCGAGTTCGAAGAGGTACGAGACGCCCTGCATGGGGTGGTCGTCGACCGTATGTTTCAGACGGTCGCGCTCGTCGCCCGCATCCTCCAGGCCGCCCGGGCGGCCAAAAAGGCCGTGGAGGAAACCGCGAACCTCGCCTGGCTTACGGCACTCACCGACATGCGCACCCAGCTGGAGGCGCTCGTCTTCCCCGGCTTCGTCACCCGTACCGGCCTGACTGCGCTGGTACAGCTGCCCCGGTACCTGGCCGGCGTCGCGCACCGGTTGGCCGTGCTGCCGCGCGACCCGGCGCGCGACCGGGCCCGCATGAACGAGCTCGACGAGGCCGCCGCGCTCTTCGCCCGGGCCGGCGGCAGCCTGCCGCTGCCGGCCGACGCCCCGGCCGCCCTCCGGCACGCGCGGTGGATGCTGGAGGAATTCCGGGTGAGCCTTTTCGCCCAGCAGCTGGGCACCGCCGAACCGGTGTCGCTGAAGCGCATCCGGCGCGCCCTCGCGGAGGCAAAGGCCACGGCAAGGCCCGGCGCGTAGGCTCCGCCTATGGCGAAGCGAAAATGGCGAGAACTCCCTCCGGCCTTGCGCACCGCGATCATCGCCGCGGCGGCCGTGCAGATCGCCCTGGTGGGGGCGGCCCACGCCGACATGAGCCGCCGCCCGGCTGAACAAATCCGCGGCCCGAAGGGCCTGTGGCGACTGGCCACGCTGGTGAACTTCGTCGGCCCGGTCGCCTACTTCCGGTGGGGCCGCCTCGCGCCTGGCACCCGGCCATAGGCTGCGCGGCGGCCCACCCGCTCAGTGCTTGGTCGAACTCGCGTGCGCGTTCGACTCGTACGACGTGTTGATCGACTCGAAGAAGTTGACGAGCTCGTAGGTGTCGTTCGCCGCCGCCATCCACTTCGCGGGGTTCGTGACGTTGTAGATCGTCTCGAATCCGAGTTCCTCCAGCCGCCGGTCGGCGAGGTATTTCACGTACTGGTTGATGTAGTCGGCGTTCAGGCCCAGGATGCCGGCGGGCAGCAGATCGCGGTTGTACTGCGCCTCCATCTCGACCGCCTCAAGCACCATGTTCTTGATCTCGGCGGCGAACTCCGGCGTCTGCAAGTCGGGGTTCTCGTCGAGCACGGTGAGGATGAGGTTCATGCCGAACTTCAAATGCAGCGCCTCGTCACGCACGATCCAGTCGATGAGCGAGCCGAAGTTGCGCAGAAGGTTCCGCTGGCGGAACGAAAGGGCCACCATGAAGCCCGAGTAGAACCAGATGCCTTCGAGAATGATGTTGTAAGCGACGAGGTTGCGCACAAAGTCGCGTTTGCCCTCGGTCGTCGTGATGTCGAGATGCACCTCGGTCATCCGCTTGATGAACTTGATCTCGAACTCTTCTTTGCGCAGCATCGACGGCACGTCGAGGTGGGAGTTGTAGGCGGCGTCGCGGTCGATGGGGAACGTGTCGAGCACGTACTCGAACGCCATCGAATGGTTCGCCTCCTCCCACATCTGCTTGGCGAGGTAGACGTGCGCCTCCGCCGCCTTGAGGTACGGGTAGACGCCGAACGCGAGAGCCTTGTTGACGAGCAGCTCGTTCGGGTTGAAGTAGCTGACGAGAAACGTCACGGCGTGGCGTTCCTCGTCGGTCATCCTCTTGAAGTCGGCAAGATCCTCGCCCAGCTGCACCTCGTTGGGGAACCAGGTGTTCGCGACCGCCTGGTCGTACAGGTCCATCGCCCACGGGTACTTGACCGGCTTCAACAGCAGCCCCTCTTGAATGCCGGTACCCAGAATTCCCATCGTCTCTTCTCCTCCTTGTGCCTGCCGGCAGGGTGCCTACTGGCAGGCTTCGCACTGCTCCTCGTCGGCCGGGTCGACCGGCACCACGTATTCGTCCGTGTGGGCGCCACCACCCCGGCGCGCCCGGGCGCCCGCGTTTTGCACAGCACCCTCTCGCACCTGGGTCTCGCGCTCCTCGGACCCCCGTGCTCGGGACTCCTGCGCCCCGGCCCGCGAACGCGTGCCCGTCCGCTCGCTCATGCCAGCCCCCCGAAGCCTCGCCTCGCCGCCCCGACCGGCCGCTGCGGCTTGGGCTCCTGCGAGCCGGCCGCGAAGGCACCGAAGCCCCGACGGCCGCGGGAGATCTCTTTCGCCTTGTTCACCTTGATCGATGTCTGCTCCGACTGGTGGCGGGGCTTCACGTGCAGGTAGTACGTGGTCTTCACGCCGCGCTCCCACGCGCCCGTGTAGATGTCGATCATGTCGTCGACGTCGCGGCTCTCCAAGTAGATGTTGCGGCTGACGGCCTGGTCGATCCACTTCTGTGCCCGGGCCGCCACGTTCAAGAACGCGTACGGCGAGAGCTGGAAGCTCGTCTTGTAGACCGCCTTCAACTCGTCGGGAATCTCGGGAATGCCTTGAATGTCGCCCTGGCTGCGCAAGATCTTGTCGTGCACCGTCTCCCACAAGCCCAGGCGCTTCAGGTCGGCGACGAGATTGCGGTTCACCTCGAGGAACTTGCCAGACGAGGTGGAGCGGCTGAAGATCTGCGTGAACTGCGGGTCGAAGCCGGGTGTCGTGCCCGCGACGAGACCGATGGAGGCGGTCGGCGCCACGGCCATGAGCGTCGCGTTGCGCATGCCGTTCTTCACCCGCGCGCGCAACGCGTCCCAGTCGAGGCGCGTCGTGCGTGCGACCCGAACCGGGACGCCGCGATCTTTCTCCATCAGGTCGATCGTGTCGAAGGGCACGAGGCCCTCCGACCAGCGGGAGCCGGCGAAGTTGCGATACGAGCCGCGTTCCTCGGCAAGGTCTGCGCTCTCCGAGATGGCGGCGTAGGAGACGTGCTCCAAGACCTCGTCGATCACGTCATAGGCCTCGTCGGACTCGTAGCACAGGCCGAGCCGCTCGACCACGTCGGTGAAGCCCATGACGCCGAGGCCGATCGCCCGGTTCTCTTTGTTGGAGTGCTCACTCTCCGGCACGCTCGACAGGGTTATGTCGACCAGGTTGTCGAGCTGACGCACGGCCAGCCGGGCGCTCTCTTCCAGCTGCTGCCAGTCGAAGACGCCGTCGTGCAGGTGCCGGGAGAGGTTGATCGAGGCGAGGTTACACACGGCGATGTTCTCGCGGTCTTGCGGCAGGCAGATTTCGGTGCACAGGTTGGAGAGGTGGATCGTGCCCGTGTTGTTGTTGAGGGCGCGGTTGTTGATCGTGTCCTTCCACGTCAGCCACGGGTGGGCGCTCGTCTGCAGGCTCATCAGCATGTCTTTGAACTGCTGACGGGCGCCGATCTTCTTATACATGCGCATCCGGCCGGCCTCGGCCTCGGCGATGTAGTGGTTGTTACGCTCGCTGAACGCCTTGCCGTACAGCTCGTTGAGGTCGGCGACCTCGAGCGGGTCGAAGAGGTACCACGGCTCGTCGCGCTCAACACGCTTCATGAACTCGTCACTCAGCCACGCCGCCGTGTTCGCCGTGCGGGTGCGCCGGTAGGGGTCGCCGGAATTCTGCTTCAGGTCGAGGAAGTCGCCGAAGTCGAGATGCCAGTTCTCCATGTAGAAGGCCAGCGCACCGAACTTCTTGCCGCCCCGGCTGACGGCCCGCAGCACCGAGTCGATCGTGTGCATGAACGGGATTGGGCCGGTGGAGACCGTGTTGTTGGAGTGGATGGGCGAGCCCTGCGAGCGTAGCTTCGTCACCGACAGCCCGATGCCGCCGGTGCCCTTCGTGATCCACATGACGTCGCGCACGCTCTTGGCGATGTGCTCGATGTCGTCTTGCATCTCCATGACGAAGCAGTTCGACAGCTGCGGATACCGGGTGCCGGCGTTGACGAGGGTGGAGCCGGCCGCGAGATAGTCGAGGCGCGACATCTTCTCGTAGAAGCGCATCGCGATGCCGGTAGGGTCTTTCTCGTTCAGGGCGAGCCCCATCGCGATGCGCATCCAGAAGAACTGCGGCACCTCGAGCGGGTCACCGTTACGCGCCGTGATGCCGTAGCGGTTGTTGAGGGTTATGACCCCGATGTATTTCAGCATGCCGTCGCGTGTCGGGTCTAAGACCTCGGCGAGGCGGTCGAGGTCGTAGAGGTTCGTGAAACGAGGGTCGAGCAGCTCTTCGTCGACACCGCGATGCACGTATTCGGCGAACTTCTGCCGGTGCAGCTCGGCCAGCTCGGCCGCGTCGGCGTAGTCGCCGAGCACCCGCTTGTAGATCGTCTTCAGAAGCAGCCGCGCCGCCACCGTGTCGAAGGCCGGGTCGTCTTTCACGTTCTGCAGCGCGACCTGGATGACGGCCTCGTCGAGTTGCTGAGTCGTGATGCCGTCGAACAGGGTGAGTTCCAGCTCGCTGGCGATCTGCGTGACCCAGGTGATGTCACCGCCGAGCCCCTCGGAGGCCGCCTCGATCGCCAAGTTGATCTTGTTCGCGTCGTACGGCTCGCGTTGCCCGTTGCGCTTGACGACGGTGATCCCCATGTCTCCGCTCCCTCTGCCCCGGCCGCCGCGAGCGCATCCGCCACGTCACCGACGATCGGCGTCGCGCCTGCCAGGGCCTTTCCTCAATGCTTCCCCGCCGTCTCGCCGCAGCACGCGGGCAGGGCGGCGAGAAGCTGTCCCCCGCGACGATCATGCGCCTCGCGCAGGGCCCTCTCTGACCGTCGAACCACTATATAACGGGCTTGCCTTCCCCCGTCAGCCCCAGATGTAGTGGCGTGTTGTATTTACCCCGTCGCCCCACCCGGTGCCGCTCCCACAGCATATTCCCCACCTGCGACACCCGGCATAATGGGGTTCATGGCCACCTTGTCACCGACTCTGGAGTTCTCCGACGGCCACCGTATCCCGCAACTCGGGTTCGGCGTATACAAGATTCCCGACGACGAGGCGACCCGGGCCGTGCGTGTCGCGCTGGAGACCGGGTACCGGCACATCGACACGGCCGCCTTCTACCGCAACGAGGCCGGCGTCGGGCGAGCGGTGCGCGAGAGCGGCATCGACCGCTCCGAGATCTTCGTCACCACCAAGGTCTGGAACGACCGGCACGGCTACGACGAGACCCTGCGCTCGTTCGACGAGAGCCTCAGCCAGCTGGGGCTCGACTACGTCGACCTGTATCTCATCCACTGGCCGGCGCCCAAGCAGGATCGCTACGTGCCCACCTGGCACGCGCTGGAGAGGCTGCGCGACGAGGGTCGGGCGCGCTCGATCGGCGTCTCGAACTTCAAGCCGCACCACATCGAACGCCTCTTGGCGGAGTCGGGGACGACCCCCGTCATCGACCAGGTAGAACTGCACCCGATGCTCCCGCAGCGAGAGACCCGCGAGTGGTGCGCGGCACACAGCATCCTCGTCGAGGCTTGGTCGCCGCTCGCCCGCGGGCGCATGCTCTCCTCCCCCGTCATCGGGCGCATCGCGCAGAAGCACGGCGTGACGCCGGCGCAGTGCGTCATCCGGTGGCATCTTGAGCAGGGGCTCGTCGTCATCCCGAAGTCCGCGCACGCCGAGCGAATCCGCAGCAACTTCGACGTCTTCGACTTCACTCTCGACGACAGCGACCTCGCCGCGATCGCGGGGCTCGAGTCAGGTGAGCGCACGGGCCGCGACCCGGACGACGACGACTGAGCTTCTGGGGCCGGACAGGCCCTCAGAGCGCCGGGCCCCCGCCAAGGCCTAGGAGCGCCCCGCCGCAGGCACGGCACCACGCACGCTGACGAGGGCGATCGCCCGCCAGCCGAGGAAGAGCACGCCCAGCGTGCCCGCGGCCACGCCGACGAACGCCCAGGCCACGCCCTGGCTGGAGGCGACGCGGAACATCATGCCGCCCACCACGGTGATGACCCAGATTGGGATCCCCGGCAATGGCAGCCGGAAGGGGCGCCGCCAGGCCTGCGCCGCCAGCCAGCCGATGACGAGCCCCGTCACGAACGGCCACAGGGTGACGAGGAAGTCGACGAAGTCTCCCGGCTCGTGGTGCACCGCCCGGCCGACGACGACGAAAAGGATGACGGCGACCAGGTCGAAGGCGCCGGCCAGAAGGGCGCGGCGCGGGCGTCGCGGGTTTCGTGCCATGACCCAATCTTAAGAGGCGAGGAGGGCGCCCCAGAGCTGGGCCCTGGCTCGGCGGCCGTCCCCGGACGAGAAGGGCCCGACGCTCAGCCGCCCGTCGAGGCCGACCCGATCCCGACCGGAGCCGTGACGGCACGCCGTTCACGGGGTGCCGGCGGCCGCCAACCAGGTGCCGAAATCCGCTCCCACGCTGCGGCCGCCTGCCTCCAGGCACAGCCCGCCGCTCTTCAGCGCGGCGCCCACCTTGCCGCCGACGGGCAGCGGCACGGCGAGGCGCCGCCCGCCGCCCGATCGAGCCCAAAGAGCAGAGAGCTCACCGAGGCTCGCCACCTGCGGGCCGCCCACGTCGGGCAGCCGGCCCGCAGGCCCCTGCTCCGCCGCGTCGACGAGGAGCGGCGCGAGCGCGGCGGGCTCAACGGGTTGCAGCAGGATACGCCCGGTGGGCCGCAGGCCGAGCTTGCCGGCCGCGGCGAGGAGCCTCGCGACGAGGTCGTGGAACTGGGTCGCCCGCAGCACGCTCCACGGCACCGGCCCCGCCGTAACGACCCCCTCTTGTTGCACCTTCGTGCGGTAATAAGGCATCGGCACGACGTCGCACCCGACGATGGAGATCGTGACGTGGTGGCCGACGCCGCGCCTGGCCTCCTCTTCAAGGAGCGCGCGCAGCCCGTCGACCAGCACGTGCCGGCCGCCGCCCACCGTGTCGATCACGGCGTCCGCCCCGGTCAGCGCGGCGTCGAGCGCCGCCGCCCGGGCGGCGTCAGCCTGTCTGCCGGCTCGCACCGCGAGGTCGAGGGCGATGTGGCGGGCCCCGTCGGGCAACGAGCGCGGGGCATGCCTGCTGACGACCCGAACAAGGTGGCCGCGCTGGGCCGCCTCACGAGTCACGTGCCGGCCGAGCACCCCGGTGCCGCCGAGAACGACGATCTTCATGGCGACCTCCCGTCTCGAGACTATCCGGCCGTCTCCGGTGCCGCGCCGGACCCATCGGGGGATCTTCGTGGTCTGCCGCGGAGTCCTGTTGTGGCGGCCGCGACGAGAGCGAGGGCGGCGAGCATGACGCAGGTGGTGGTGAAGCCCTGCCCGATCGTGTCGGCGCCGCCGTGTGTCGCGGTCTGGCCCAGCGTGACTCCGGCCAGGGCGACGCCCATCGAGGTGCCGATGCCTCGCGTCATGTTCAAGAGGCCGCCTGCGGAGCCGGAAGAGGTGCGGGGGGCGGCGGCCATGATCGCCGCGTTGTTCGGCGCCGTGAAGAGGCCTTGCCCCAGCCCCACGACGGCGAGGGTGACGACGAGCCCGGGCCAGGTGGGCGGGAGGACCGCCATGGTACCAAGGCCGGCGGCGGTCAGGATCATGCCGGTCACGGTCAGAGGGCGCGCGCCCACCCGGTCTGCCAGCCGGCCGGCGAAGGGGGAGGTCAGGCCCAGCGCGGCGGGCAGCACGGTCAGAAGCAGCCCGGCCGTCGCGGTCGACATGCCCAACCCCCGCTCCAGGAGGAACGGCACGACGAAGAGCACCCCGAACAGCACGGCGTACGAGAGGAATCCGCTGCCGATACCGGCGGTGAACTGCATCCGACCGAACAGGCGCAGGTCGACCATGGGGTGGACCGAGTGCCGCTCCCATACGATGAACCCGCCGAGCGCGGCAGCCGATACGAGGAACAGGGCGAGGATGCCGGGCCGCGCGAAACCCACGTCGCGGCCCAGGGAGAGCGCGAGAAGCAACGCCGCGGCCACCGGCACGAAAAGGGCGAGGCCGCTCCAGTCGAAGGGCTGCCGCATGGCAAGGCCACGGCTCCGCGGCAGGAGGAACCAGGCCGAGACCACGCCGATCACGCCGGCCGGCACGTTGACGAAGAAGATCCACCGCCAGCCGCCCAACCCGATCAAGAGGCCGCCGACCGTGGGCCCCAGGGCGAGACCCAACGCCTGGAACGCACCCTGCACGCCGATACCCCGCCCGAGGATCGAGGCCGGCAGCGAGGTCGCGATCAACGCGACACTGTTCGCCTGCAGCATCGCGGCGCCCAACGCCTGGACGAGGCGGAACACGATCAGCCAGGTCAACGACGGGGCCAACCCGCAGCCCAGCGAGGCCAGGGCGAAGACGACGAACCCGTAGGTGTAGAGCAGCTTGCGGCCGACCATGTCGGCCAGCCGGCCCACGCCGACCACGGCCGAGACGAGCACCAGCAGGTAAGAGAGGGCGACCCATTCCACCGATCCCAACGGCACGGCGAAGTCCCGCTGCATCGTGGGGAAGGCGACCGTGACGATACTCGCGTCCAGCTGGCCCATGAATGCGCCCACGCATACGGTCGCCACGACCAACCAGTGCGCGCCCGGCCGGGCCCGCACCCATGCCGGCCTCGCCGGCTCCGTCAGGGCGGCGCGCCACCACGGCGGACGGGGAGAGCCGGAACGCGCCGTGGACACCATGGATCTAGTCCACCTCACGCCCAACGCATACGTCAAAGATCATTATTTGTTGTTTTCGATAATGTGAAGCTATGAACTCGCGTCAGTTGACCGTGTTTCTCGCCGTCGTCGACACCGGCGGTGTCGGCAAGGCCGCCCGGCTTCTGCACGTCGCCCAGCCCTCTTTGTCGCAGACGATCCGCCGGTTGGAGGCCGAGGCCGGGGTCGCCCTGTTCACGCGCGTCGGCCGCCGCCTCGCCCTCACGCCGGCAGGCGAGGCGCTCATCACACCCGCCCGCATGACCGTGAACGGGCTGGACCAAGCAGCACGGGCACTCTCCGATATCCGGCGCCTGCACGCCGGCCGGCTCGATATCGCAGCCCTCTCGACCCTCGCCACGGTCCCCGTCGCGGGCCTCATCGGCCGCTTCCGACGCCAGCACCCCGACGTCGTGGTACGGCTGGCCGCACCGGAGACGGCAGGCCAGGTCGCCCAACTCGTGCGCGACGGCACCGCGGAGCTCGGCTTCGCCGAGACCCCGCTCGACGAGGAAGGCCTCAGCGTGCGCCCGCTCGGCACGCAACGCCTCGTGGTCGTCCTGCCCCCCGGCACGGCCGCAAAGCCCGCGGCGCACAACCACCCCGACCCATGCCTCCCCCCGATCCTGACCCTGGGCGAACTGGCCCGGCTGGAATGGGTCGCCGCCCCGGAGGGAACCTCCACCAGAAACCTCCTCGAAGAGGCCTTACGCACGCTCGGCGTGACCCCGCGCATCGCCGTCGAGACCCCACACCGCGACGCCATCATCCCCCTCGTCCTCGCCGGTGCCGGCGCCACCCTGCTCCCCGAGACGCACGCCGAAGACGCCCGCGCACAAGGCGCACTGAT
Source organism: Microbacteriaceae bacterium (assembly GCA_035720905.1). GTDB lineage: Bacteria > Actinomycetota > Actinomycetes > Actinomycetales > Microbacteriaceae > DASTNL01. The sequence goes on along the minus strand of DASTNL010000056.1, from coordinate 809 downwards.
CCGCGCCACCGACCCACCCGTCACCCGACACGTCGCGCTCCTCCACCGCACCGGCGAGCCCTCCCCCGCCGCAACAGCCTTCCTCAACCAGGGCTTCGCGCCGGGAACCGGCGCGCAAGCCGGCCTCGGAGGGTGACGGGTCAGAGCCGCGTCCGGCTCACCCTCAAAGGGTGGTGATGGTGCGGAATCCGGCGTTGCCCATCGAGGAGTCGGGCGTGTTCTGGGAACGGGCCGAGCAACGGTACCGATTGCAGTACGAGATGTGGCACAGATACGAGCCGCCCCGCAACACCCGCTGCGCACCCTGCGCCGGGCCGGCCGGGTCCCGGCGGGGTGAGTGCTCGTAGTAGTGCGTGTCCGAGTAGTCCTGACACCACTCCCACACATTCCCCACCGTCTGCCACAGGCCATACCCGTTCGGCTCGAAGGTGTGGACCGGCGCGGTCGCCAACCAGCCGTCCTCCCGAGTATTCGTGGTCGGGAAGACGCCCTGCCAAATGTTGGCCCGCCAGCCGCCCTCATCGACCTCCGCGTCCCCCCACGGGTACTTCGCCCCGGCAAGACCGCCCCGCGAAGCACACTCCCACTGCGCCTCCGACGGCAGGCTTCTGCCCGCCCAGCCGCAATACGCCTGCGCGTCATTCCACGACACATGCACCACCGGATGCTCCCCCATGCCCTCGACCGAGGAAAGCCGGCCACCCGGATGCCGCCAATCGGCGCCCTTCACACCAAGCCACCACGGTGTACCCGCCGCCCGGCTCATGACGTCCTCCTCCGGCGCCCGAACGGCCAGATGGAAGACCGCG
>DASTNL010000055.1:0-8062 GCA_035720905.1 Microbacteriaceae bacterium | reverse complement strand
GCACCCGGCCGCTGACCGGCCCGGCACCGCGCTGCAATCTCTAGTCACCCGCCCGGCGGTGCCGAAAGCAGGCCGGAACAGGCCCTCCACCGCGACACGCCGCCAAGCCGGCCCAGCCCCGCCGGTCCGGCCTGCTTTCGGTAACCAGAACCAGGCAAAGGCCACAGGTGGCGGGTTAGATCACGACGGTCGAGTGGGGCCGGGGCACGACGAGCGGGTGAGCCAGGGTACGAGGGGCCGGGGCACGAGGGGCCGGGGGGCGGGGCGCGAGGGGGCCGGTCACTCTGTCGCGTCGGCGCCGACGGGCGCCGCGACGCCGAGCGGACCGCAGAAGGCGGCCGCGACGCTCGTGTCGCGGATGACGAGGGAACTCGGGATCGGGGGCTCCGGCAGGAGCTCTCGCCCATCGAGAACCTGCAGCAGCAGCCGGGCACTACGCCGGCCCTGCACCTCAGGGTGCCTCGCCAGCGCCGTGATCCCCGGCACGCACACGTTGCAGAGCAGCGAGTCGTCCCAGCTGACCAACGCGAAACGGTCGGCCTTCAGGTCGCGTAACGCCGTCACGACGCCGAGGGCCATGACGTCGTTCGAGCTGACCACGCCGGTGAACTGGGGCCAGCCTGCCGCACGCTCCCGCATCAGCCGTTCCGCACCGGCGCTCGTATAGTCGCATTCGGCGAAGATCACGTCGATGCCGTGCCGCGCCGCCTCCGCGGCCACCGCGCGCCGCCGTCTTACCTCGTGCGCGAGGAACAACGGGCCCGTGATGTAGACGATGCGCCGATGGCCAAGCTCGGCCATATGGTCGACGATGATCCGCGCGTCGGTCACCAAGTCTTCGACGACCTGCTCGCCGGTCTCGGGGTCGAGGCGAATGCCGTGCAAGACGAACGGCATGCCGAGCTCGTGCAGAAGCTCGGGCCTAGGGTCGTCGACGGCAAGGTCGAGCACGATCACACCGTCGACGCGCCGTTCAGCCGCCCAACGGCGGTACACGGCGATGTCCGCGCCGCGGGCCGCACCGACCATGCGCAGAAGAAGGCCCTGGCCGGCCTCAGACAACACGTCCTCAACCCCGCGCAAGAGACTCATATAGTAGGGCTCGGAGCCCAAGAGATCGGGGTCGCGCTTCAGCACCATGCCGATCGTGTCGGAGCGAGATCGCGACAGGGCGCGGGCGGAGGAACTCGGCCGCCAGTCGAGTCGTGCGGCCAGGTCGAGTACCCGCTTGCGCGTCGTCTCACTGACCCCCGGGCGGCCGTTCAACGCGTACGACGCGGAAGCCGTGGAGATGCCCAACTGCCGAGCGATCTCGCTGATCGTCACATGGCGCATCCCGCCCCCCTTCACAGCTTTGCGAGCCTCTACCGTCGCCGCTTCCGAGAATATCGGGCACGCCCGACCGGTCGCATCGCGCCGGCTGCTCGCCGCCCGTCTCACCCGCTCCGGCCTAGCGCCGGCCGCCGGAGTCGCCGAGCCTGGACCGGACGGCCGGGGAACCCGGCGACCTGAGATCCCGGCGATCCGGCAGCCGGATAACCGAACAGCCGAACAGCCGAACAGCCGAACAGCCGAAGCATAATACTTAACCGGTTTAGCTTAGGGCGTAATAGCCAACCACCTTACACAGTGACGAATGGACTTAATCGCTTCAGTACGATTCACTGGTAGGCAGGATAAGCCAGAGCACTGGCAGGAAAGGCAAGGGTGCAGCCATGGCGGGTGCCGCCGACGACGAGAAACGACCCACGACACGACCCTCCCACACGGCCCCGGGCGTCGGGGCGACACCGACCGGCTCGACGGCACAGGCCGCGTCAACGACTCAGGCCCTCGCGACTGCGCAGTTCCCCGAAGGGTTCCTGTTCGGCTCGGCGACCGCGTCGTACCAGGTCGAGGGTGCGGTGCACGAAGACGGCCGCGGCGCCTCCATCTGGGACACGTTCAGCCACACCCCGGGCGCGACCGCGGGCGGGGCGACCGGAGACGTCGCGTGTGACCACTACCACCGGCTCGACTCCGACCTCGACCTCATGAAGTCTCTGAATCTCAACGCCTACCGGTTCTCCATCGCCTGGCCACGCATCCAGCCGACCGGGCACGGTGCCGCACGGGCCGAAGGCCTCGACTTCTACTCAAGGCTTGTCGACGGTCTGCTGGAGCGCGGCATCACGCCGGTCGCCACCCTCTACCACTGGGATCTGCCGCAGAGCCTCGAAGACGCGGGCGGATGGACCGAACGCGCGACGGCGGAGGCCTTCGCCGACTACGCCGCCCTCATGGGCGAGGCGCTGGGCGATCGGGTCGCCGTCTGGACGACCCTCAACGAGCCGTGGTGCTCGGCTTTCCTCGGTTACGCCTCGGGCGTTCACGCGCCCGGCCGACGCGACCCCGTCGCAGCGCTGCGTGCCGCACACCACCTGAACCTCGCCCACGGCCTCGCGACGAAGCGGCTGCGCCAGGTCGTGCCGGGCGGCAAGGTGTCGGTCACACTCAACCTGCATGTCGTGCGCCCCGACACACCCGCCGACGCCGACGCCGCCCGCCAGATCGACGCGGTCGGCAACCGTATCTTCACGGGCCCGATGTTCCGGGGCGCCTACCCGCAAGACCTCCTCGACGACACGGCGGGCATCACCGACTGGTCGTTCGTCGCCGACGGCGACGTGGCACAGATCCACCAAGACGTCGACTACCTGGGCGTCAACTACTACTCGACGAGCCGGGTGCGCCGCTTCGACGGCACCGGCTCGGCCAACCATTCGGCCGGACACAACGCCTCCCCCGACTCGCCCTGGCCGGGAGCCGACCGGGTGGAGTTCCTCCCGCAGCCCGGCCCGCACACCGAGATGGGCTGGAACATCGACCCGGGCGGGCTGCATGAAATCTTGATGCGCATGCACGACGAGTTCCCCAACCTCGCGCTCTTCGTCACCGAGAACGGCGCGGCGTACCCCGACGAGGTGACGATCGAGAACGGCACGAAGGCGGTGCATGACGAGGCACGCATCGAGTACCTGCGCCGACACATCCTGGCGGCACGCCGCGCCCTTGCCGACGGTGCGGATCTGCGCGGCTACTTTGTCTGGTCTCTCCTTGATAATTTTGAGTGGGCCTACGGCTACACCAAGCGGTTCGGCATCGTCCGCGTGGACTATGACACGCAGGAGAGGACGCTGAAAGACAGTGCACGGTGGTATGCGCGGCTGGCCGCCACGAAGAAGGTCGCCTGAGGCGCCCGACGCGGTGACCGCGGACCGGGGCGAGGCGGCGCCCAGGCAGGCCGTGCCCAGGCGCTGGCAGGCGGCGATCATCGTCGCGTTCGGGCTGGGCGGCGTCACCGTCACCTCGTGGGGGCCGCGCATGCCGGCCGTGCAGAAGGAACTCGCCGCCAGCACCGCCACTATCGGGGCACTGCTGGCCTGCGTGACGGTCGGCTCGATCTGCGGCCTTCTGCTCTCCACCCCGTTCCTGCACCGCTTCGGCAACCGCCGCACGGTCGGCGGCGCCATCCTGACCGCCGCGCTCGGTATGGCGGGCATCGGCGCCGGCACCATGGCCGGCTCCGACCCCGTGGTGGCCTGCGCCTTCGCCGTGACCGGCCTCGGCATCGGGCTGATGGACGTGCTCATCAACGTCGAGGCCTCCGAAATCGAACGCCGGCTGGGTCGCATCCGCATGCCGCTGATGCATGGCGCCTGGTCGGTCGGTGCCGCGGCCGGCGCCGGCATCGGTGCGGCATGCTCCGCCTTGCGCATCTCGGCCGCCCACCAGTTCCTCGGCGAGGCGGTGCTCCTCGCACTCGTCAGCGTGCCGCTGGTGCGCGCGATCCCCCTGCGGCGCGAGGAGGCGGGCAAACGCGAGCCGCGCCTGGCACGGCTCGCCCGATGGGCCCGCGGCTGGCTCGACTGGCGGCTGCTTCTGATCGGCGCCGTCATGCTGGGCGTCGAGTTCGGCGAAGGCTCGGCGAACAGCTGGCTGAGCCTGGCCGCGCACGGTGGGCACGGCTTCGACGCGACAACCGCCGCCGCGCTCCTCATCGTCTTCGCGATCTCGGAGGCCGGCGCCCGCATCTTCGGCGGCCCCGTCGTCGACCGGATCGGCCGGCCCGCGACGATCCGGTTGACGGCAGGCATCGGGATCGTCGGCGTGGCGCTCTTCATCCTCGGCGGCAGCCCCGTGCTGATCATCGCCGGCGTCGCCCTGTGGGCGGCGGGAGTCTCGATGGGCTTCCCGCTCGGCATGTCGGCGGCCGCGGAGGGCGCCGACGCCGTCTCGCGGGTGAGCGTCGTCGCCTCGATCGGATACTTCGCGAGCCTCGCCGGCCCGCCCGTCGTCGGCGTCATCGCCGAGCAGACGGGACTCATCACAGCGCTCTGGCTGGTCGCGGTGCTCTTCGCCGCCGCATTTCTCGCCTCCGGGTCGCTGCGGCCGGCGGCAGAGGCTCCGCGAACGCGGCGGCCACCCGCGGCCGGCGGTATGCGAGGCGCCCGGGTCGGCGCTACCCGGCGGGCGAGGCAGCCCGGCGAGCCGTCATGAAGCGCTCCACGTCGCGGTCCACGGTCACGTCAGAGGGCCGCAACGCCCGCGTGAGGTACAGGCCGTCGAGCCGCGTCAGCCGGCTCAACGCGACGTAGGTCTGACCGGGGCTGAAGGCGCGGGCGCCGAGGTCGATGACGGCCGCGTCGTAACTCTTGCCCTGCGACTTGTGGATCGTGACCGCCCACGCCAGCCGCAGCGGAAACTGCCGAAACTCGGCCACGACGTCTTTCGTCAGCTTCTTCTGGGCGGCGTCGTAGCTGTACCGGTAGCGTTCCCAGACGGCGGGCTCGACCTCGTGGTCTTGCCCCTCCACCTCGACGACGACATTCCGATCGATCTTCACAACGGTGCCGACTGTGCCGTTCACCCAACGTGGCGGTTCGGCGCCGGGCGCCGTGTCGTTGCGCAAGAACATGACCTGCGCGCCTTCCTTCAGCTCAAGCGTCGTCTCGGCCGGGTAGGCGCGGGAGCCGAAGTCGCCGTCGATCTCCGCCTCGGCCGTCAAGAGCGGGCCGGAAAGCCCCTCCAGACGCCGCCGGTTGATGCGGCGCACCGCGTCGTTACGGGTCGCGAGGGTGATCGTGCCGTCGGTGGGCGCGGGCCGGGCGCCGACCGTGTTCAGCCGGTCGGCGATCTCCTTCGTGACCCTGCCGTGCCGCACCGCGTCGAGCATGTCGGTGAATTCCCGCTCCGATTGACGGTGCACCTGAGAGAGCTCGACGATGCGCAGCGTCGTCTCACTCCAGACGTGCGCGTCGAAGAACCACCGGGAGCGATACGCGTCGGCGAAGTAGGCGCGTGCGGCCGGGTCACGGCCCGGCACGGGCGCCAACTGGTAGGGGTCGCCGAAGAGCACCACCTGTACCCCGCCGAACGGCTCCGCGGCGCGCTGGCGGGCTTGGCGTAACGAGCGGTCGACGGCGTCGAGCAGGTCTGCGTCGACCATCGAGACCTCGTCGACGACAAGCATGTCGATCGTGTTCAACAAGGAGCGCAGGGCGCGCGGCTGGTCGAGCTCGTGGTCGGCGATCACGCCGATCGGCAGGCGGAAGAGCGAATGGATTGTCTGCCCACCCACGTTCAACGCGGCCACACCGGTCGGCGCGCAAATGACGAGCTGTTTCTCGCTGTGCCAGGCGAGATGGTTCAAGAGGGTCGACTTGCCGGTGCCGGCGCGGCCGGTGACAAAGACATGATCCCGGCCCGACTCGATCAGCCGGAAGACCTCCTGCTGCTCCACGGTCAGCTCCGGCGCCATGCCACACCTCCCGCCCGCGTCGCCGCCCGACGGAACCCGCGACTCCTCACGAGACTCTACCGCCGGGCTGGGAGGCCGACCCACGGCCCCGCGAGACCGGCGGACGCCGCAGTGCGCACCACACCGGTGCAGCGCACCGCCCGGTCGCGGCCGCCGGGTCAGATGCCGCGGGCGAGGCGGTGGTAGGCGGCGCTCCACTCCAGCTCGCGCTCGAAGTCACGGGCGCGCGTGCCTTCGTCGATGACGACGATCTCGGTGCGGGTCATGCGGGCGAAGTCTTCGAAGGCCTCGACGCCGAGCGCCGTCGACATGACCGTGTGGTGCGCGCCGCCGGCCTGCAGCCAGCAGGTGAGTGCCGTCGTGAAATCGGGCTGGGGCTGCCACACGGCGCGCCCGACGGGCAGCTTCGGCAGGGGCGCCGCGGGCTCGACGAGGCGCACGGCGTTCGCGACGAGCCGGAACCGGTCGCGCATGTCAGAGAGCGCCACGACGACGCCGGGCCCGGGGTCGGCGGTGAAGACGAGCCGCACCGGGTCGTCCTTGCCGCCGATTCCCAGCGGATGCACCTCCAGCCGCGGCCTGTGCGTGGTGAGAGACGGGCTCACCTCGAGCATGTGCGCGCCCAGCACGACCTCACGACCGGGGGTCATGTCGTACGTGTAGTCCTCCATGAGCGAGGCGCCACCCGGTAGGCCCGCGCCCATCACAGCGGCGGCGCGCACGAGCACCGCGGTCTTCCAGTCGCCCTCCGCGCCGAAGCCGTAGCCCTCGGCCATGAGGCGTTGCACGGCAAGCCCGGGCAGCTGCGGCAGGCTCCCCAGATCTTCGAACGTCGTGGTGAACGCGCCAAAGTCGCCCTCTTCGAGGAAGGAGCGCAGCCCGATCTCGATCGCGGCGCCGTCGCGCAGCGACCGGTGTCGCCCGCCGCCGCGGCGCAGCTCCGGCGCGACGTCGTAGCGCTCCTCGTACTCGTCGACAAGCGCGTCGATCTCGGCGTCGGAGGCGCGTTCGACGGCTGAGGCCAGCTCGTTCACGCCCCAGGTGTTGACCTGCACGCCGAAGAGCAGCTCCGCCTCCGTCTTGTCGCCCTCCGTCACCGCGACCTGGCGCATGTTGTCGCCGAAGCGCGCGAGCCGCAGCCGGCCAACGGCCGCCCAGCCAGCGGCGGCGCGCGACCAGGTGCCGATCTTCGCGGTCGTGGCGGGGTCACTGGAGTGGCCGACCACGGTCTTGCGCGGCACCGCGAGCCGTGTCTGGATGTAGCCGAATTCCCGGTCACCGTGGGCCGACTGGTTGAGGTTCATGAAGTCGAAGTCGATCTCACCCCACGGCAGCGCAACGTTCGCCTGGGTGTGAAAATGCAAAAGCGGTTTCTGCAGCGCGGCGAGCCCCTGAATCCACATCTTCGCCGGGCTGAAGGTGTGCATCCACGCGATCACACCGATCACCTCGTCGGCTGCGTTCGCCTCGAGCATGACCCGCCGAATCGCGTCGGTGCCGGTGAGCACCGGCTTCCACACGATGCGCACGGGGATGTTCCGGGCGTCGGCCAGCCGATCCGCGATCTCGCGAGACTGCCGTGCGACCTCGGCGAGGGTCTCCGGCCCGTACAGGTGCTGGCTGCCGGTCAGAAACCAGACCTCATAGGCCGCGAGAGACGTGGTGAGCTTCGGCATCAGGCAAGGCTTCCTTCTGGGTTCTGGCCGTACACGTTCTGGTAACGGTCGTAAAGGCGATCGACGGTCTCGGGCGGCAGCGGGATGGGGGTTCCGCCCTGGCGGGCCACGTGCACGGTGCGTGCCACGTCTTCCGCCATCACGGCGGCCTTCACCGCGTCGCGCGGGCCGTGCCCGATCGTGAACACGCCGTGGTTCTGCATGAGCACGGCGCGGCTGCGGTGCCCGGAGAGGGTGGCGACGATGCCGCGGCCGATCGAGTCGTCGCCGATGATCGCGAACGGGCCGACCGGGATCTCGCCGCCGAACTCGTCTGCCATCGCCGTCAAGACGCACGGAATCGGGCGGGCAACTGCCGCGAAGGCCGTTGCGTAACGCGAATGGGTGTGGGTGATGCCGTTGACTTCAGGACGCTGACGGTAAATATAACAATGCGAAGCGGTGTCCGATGAGGGTTTGTGTGTACCTTCGACCACGTTGCCATCGACATCGACGATCACCATGTTTTCTGGCGTCAAATCACCGAAGCGAATGCCGCTTGGCTTGATCACAATCAGACCACTTTCCGGGTCGCGCGCGCTGACGT
>DASTNL010000054.1:0-3489 GCA_035720905.1 Microbacteriaceae bacterium | reverse complement strand
ACGCGCTCGGCTACATGGCTCTGCTGCTCCTCGTCTTGCTTGCGACGCTGCTCCACAGCGCGTGAGGACACGATGGTGCCGAGGGCACCTCAGGCGGCGGTGTCAGCGTTTGCCGGCGTTGCCGCGGGGGCTTCCCGGTGTCGGGCGGAGGCGGCGGCCGCCCGACCACGTCGCCCGATCTCGACGGCAACCAGCGCGGCGAGCACGACCGTGAATAAGAGCGCGACCCAGCCGCTGTGCAGCCCGAGGCCTCCTGCGCTACGGGACTTGCCGAGCCAATCCGCCGCCGACGCACCCAGCGGACGGGTGAGCACGTAGGCGAACCAGAAGGCGAACACGCCCCCGAAATGCAGATACCGGTAGCCGAAGAGGGGCAGAAGGATGAGCGCGGCGAAGACGATCAACGAGGGCAGATAGCCGATGCCGAACCCCGTCGCCGTCAGGTCGCCTGCGGCGGTGCCCATCGCGAACGTCGCCACCACGGCCGCCCAGTACAAGAGTTCGCGACGCGGCGTCGTGATGTCGTGCACCGATAAGTCACGCTCCAGGAGCCACCAGAGGACGAACACGGCGGCCAGCACTGCGGCGTAGAGGCTCGCCGTGATCTCGTAGGGTATGCCGAGTGCGACATGCAACACGTCGGCGGCCATCGTTCCGAAGACGCCGACCGCCGCCACGGCAAGCCAATACGAGACCGGCACGTACCGGCGCCTGTGCAACTGCCAGGCCAGAGCGGCGACGAAGAACACGAAGCCTGCGAGCACGGCGACCACCGGCGGCAAGACGTGGATCGAGAAGTCTGACGCCGCCTCTCCCAGCGCCGTCGAGACGGCCTTCGCGGCCCAGAACGAGACAGTCGGTGCAGGCACGCGAACCGCAACGCGCGGGTCGGTCGAGGAGTTTGCGGGGCGGTGCGTCGTCACGCGTGAAGTGTGCTCCCCCTTTCCCCAGACGCCTCTGAGAATCGGCCGTCGCTCGGCCGGGGCCGCCTCTCGTGCGCTTTGCCGCGAGGGAAGCATCGGCATCGGGTCGCGGAGGCTTTCCCAGTCCGCCCCGGCCCGAGACGCGGTGGGAGTGCCGGCGAATCTTAGAAGGCTCTGTGCCGGCCTTTCCTACCGTCGTCCTCATGGTCTTTCTCGGCGCCTGCGCTGCCACGGGCGCGTGGATGAGCGCGGTCATGGTCGTCTGGTCGGCGCATCGGCGCATCGCGGCCGGCCATGCGCGCGGCAGGGCACCGCGGCGCGCGGCGAGGCGCAGGGGCACGAGTCTCTACCTGATCCTCGTGCTGGGCTTCGTTCTGGCATGTGTCGCGACGGGAGCGCTCTCCGGCGACTGGTTCGCCCTAAAGATCGCGCTGGTCTTGTGCGCCGGGATCGTGCTGATCGGGTTCGCGAGCATAGGCATCGTCCGGTTGGCAGTAAAGCCCGGCGGGTCGGCACAGGCGTAGCGAGTCTGGGGCTGGCCGCCCGGCCGGTAGGGCCTCGCTACCGCGCCGCCTCGACCGGCGGCCGGTCGTCGATCGTCGCGGCCTCGAGCGCGAGATCCGAACGGCGGTAGACGACGAGCGAGCGGTACGCGTAGCGGGCGACGAAGCCGACGCAGAGCAGTAGCGCCTGCACGGCGACGCTGGGCCAGAAGAGAAAGCGTACGACCAGCCAGAGTACGGCCGTGCGCAAGGTCGTCTCGGCCGTGTCGAACCCGGCGGAGCGGGTGAGGCGGCCGGTGAACCCGTGCGCCCCGTCACGCAGGTCGCGAAAGACGAGCCACTCCTGCAACGCGAAGTTCACAGCTATCGTGACCGCGCCGCCGATGATCGCCGCCGGCAGGTACCACATGCCGGCACGTATGAGACCCGCCATGATGACGAGGTTCAGCACGGCGCCGACGGCCCCGATGACGCCGAACTCGGAGAGCCTGCCGAACCGCAGCGCCGCCAGCTGCACGGCGAATCGCATGCCCTGGCCGAGCGAGGCCTTCGAATGCCCGGAGGAGCGCACGCCGAAGACGAAGGGCTCCTCGGTGACGACGAGCTCGTGCCGGGCGAGGATCTCCAGCAGAATCTTGAACCCGCGCGGGTGCATCGCGTCGAGTCGTAGGCGGTCGCGGCGCACGGCGAAGAACCCAGACATCGGGTCGGTGCAGCCGTGGAGGCGGTGTGGGAAGAGGCCCCGGGCCAGCCAAGTCGATGCCTCCGACACGGTGCGCCTCAGCCTGCCGTCGAGCCCCGTGGTACTGCCGCCCGGCCGGTGGCGGGAGGCGACGACGACGTCTGCCGCGTCGGCATGGCCTCGCGCCACAAGGGCAGGCACGAGCTCTGGCGGGTGCTGCAGATCGCCGTCCATGACGACGCACCATGGGGCGTCACTCGCGGCGAGCCCCGCGACGACCGCGCCCGACAACCCGCCCTCCGGCGCGGTGCGGTGGATCAGCCGAACGGGCAGCGCAGCCTCGGCCGCGACCTGGCCGATGACCTGCGGCGTGGCGTCGTCGGAGTCGTCGACGAAGATCACCTCGGCGCGCAGCCCGTGCAAGGCCTTCGTCAGCCGCGCCGTCAACGGGGCGATGTTCCCGGCCTCGTTGCGGGTGGGGACGATGACAGACACGTCCGCCGCCTCGCCTCGAGGAGTGAGGTTCGGCTGCTGCCCGTCGTCGTCAGGTGTGATCATGCAGCGAAGCTATCGAGGCCGTTCCCAGGATTGGCAAAGGATGCCACGGCCGGCCGGTCATAGCCTCGTCGGCCGGCCTCGGGCATGGCGCCGGCCGTCGAAGGCGGCAGCGCCCGAGTAGCAGACGGTGGTGGTCGCGACTCCCGTCACGATGCCGGCGGCCGCGTCGAGTGGGTAGTCGAGGCCCAGGTAGAGCCTGGCCCAGACGACCGCCGCGAGGCCCGTCAGGCCCACGCAGATCTCGATCACCCGGTCGCCCGGCCGACGCGTGATGATGAGGATGCCGGCCAGGAGCGCAGCGCTCAGGGTCACCGGCCTGCTCGGGTAGGTCAGGCCCCGGAACCAGAACGCCTCCGAGGCGTTCGTCACGGGGCCGCCCGGCCGGTCGACGAGGAGCGCGATGCCCCAGGCCACCGCCCACGAGCAGGCGACGACCAAGACGAAGAGGATCGTGTCGGTGATGTTCGTGCCCGAGATCACGACGATCGCCGCGACGAGCAGCAGAGCGAGTACGGCGAAGGTGTCGAGCATCGTGTTGACGACGGCGGCGCCGACAGCGAGTTCGTGGGCGCCGTGTTTTTGCAGCAGGTCGCCCACACCGCCGCCGAACTCCCACCACGACGGATGCGCCGAGACGGCCAGTCCGCCGGCCATGACCGCAGCGAGGCCGCACCCGCCGGCGACCAAGAGTCGCCACCGCAGGGTCGCCGTGGGGGATTGCTCGAGCCGCGCGACTCCCGCAGCGTCGCCGAGGCGCACACGCCAGGGTACGCGGAAAGCCATGAGATCCATGATCATGGAGTTCCGCTCATGTTTCGATAAG
>DASTNL010000053.1:0-4647 GCA_035720905.1 Microbacteriaceae bacterium | reverse complement strand
GAAGTTCACGGCGCCCAGGATCGTGCCGAAGCCCGACAGGGCCAGCCCGAACACCCACACATTGCCGCCGATACCCGGCGAGAACGTCGTCGTCGATAACGGCACATACGCGAACCAGCCGAACGACGCCGCACCCTGCGGAGTCAAGAAGCCCATCATCACGATGAGGCTGCCGAAGAAGTAAAGCCAGAACGACAGGGCGTTCAGCCTGGGGAACGCGACGTCGGGCGCGCCGATCTGCAGCGGCATGATCGCGTTGGCGAAGCCGGCGAAAAGCGGCGTCGCGAACAGCAGAAGCATGATCGTGCCGTGCATCGTGAACAGCTGGTTGAACTGCTCTTTCGTGGCGACGACATGCAGGCCCGGCTCGAAAAGCTGCGCCCGGATGATCAACGCCAAAACCCCACCCAGACAGAAGTAGACGAAGGACGTCATCAGATACATGTATCCGATCGTCTTGTGATCCGTCGACGTGATCCACGAAACGAGAAGGTTGCCCTTGCGATGGGTCTGGTTGGGCCCCCTAGACACCGGTGGTGTCTGAGCCCTGGCCGCAGCCGGTGCCGTTGTCGTACTCATTGCTCTTACGCCTCGCCCTTTTTACTTACTTGCTCGGTGTGTTCTCACGCGGCGCCCCCGTGCCGTTGAGATTCTGGTTGCGGTCGTAGCTATCGCTCAGCTGGCCGCTGTAGCCCTCACTCTTCAACTGGTTCATGTGTTGCATGAAGACTTTGTCTGAGACGATCTTGACGTTGAAAAGCATCTGCGAGTGGTACTCGCCGCACAGCTCGGCGCATTTGCCGGCGTATTCCCCGATGCGTTCCGGCGTGACCGACATGTAGTTGATGCGGTCTGGGAACATGTCTTTCTTGTAGAGGAAGGCGGGAACCCAGAAGGAGTGGATGACGTCGCGGGAGGTGAGCAGGATCTCGACCTTCTTGTTCACCGGTAGGTAGAGGGTAGGCAGCTTCGACTCGACCACGCTGCCCTGCGGCCCGCCCGGTGCCGGCTGCGCCTGGATACCCGGCGAGTAGACGTTCTCCGTCTTGTAATTGAAGTCCCACGACCATTGCTTCGCGATGACCTCGATGGTCTGGTCGGGATGCTGGTAGCGCTGCTCGATGATGTTCTGGTCGTGCGCCGTGAACGAGAAGAAGCCGAAGATCAGGATGAGCGGCACGACCGTGTAGAAGATCTCGATCGGCATGTTGTACTGCATCTGCACCGGCAGGCCGGTCTGCCCCTTGCGGCGCCGGTAGACGACCAGTGTCCAGATGATGAGGCCCCACACCGTGAATCCCACGATGAGCAGCACGATCCACGCGGTGACCCACAGGCCGTCGACCAGCGGGGTGTTCGTCGTGACGGGCTTTTCGCCCTTTACGAAGCCGGGGAGGAATCCGTGCAGCTGAGCCTGTGTGCACCCGGCGAGCACTGCTGTGAGCAGTGCCGCCAACGGCAGAACGGCCCAGCGGGAACGACGTTTGTGGCGCACCGGTGACCTTTCGTGAGAACTTCGCGCGTAGCGCGCTCGTCTTTCAGCCTATCGCGTCGATGTGGCGTGACGGCCATGGGTTGCGGCCCCGTGGCGGCGTGCCGACGCCGGATGGCCGGTTAAATACGGCCCGCCGGGCGGGCTGCGGCGCGGGCGAGAAAGACCGCCTCGGTCGTCGCCGCCCGCCGGAAAACCCCGAGGTGGAGAGATTCGTTGGGGCTGTGGGCCCGAGTGTCGGGGTCTTCCACCCCCGTCACGAGAATCTGCGCCGCGGGGAACTCCCGCACGAGCTCGGCGATGAACGGGATGGAGCCGCCGGTGCCCGTCAGCATCGGGGGTCTGCCCCATGCGAACTCCATCGCGCGACGCATCTCGAGACTGGCCCAGCCGTCGGTGTCGGCGAGGAACGCCTCCCCCAAGTCGACACCGCTGATGGTCACCTCGGCCCCGAACGGGGCATGATCCTCGAGGTGGCGGGCGAGGGCCTCGAACGCCTCGCGGGCCGGCTGGCTCGGCGCCACCCGGCAGCTGACCCGTACCGAGACAGTCGGTAGCAGCGTGTTGGAAGCCGTCGCGAGGCTGGGCGCGTCGATGCCGGTGATCGAGATGGCGGGCTGGAACCAAAGACGGGAGCGCACCGGGCCGGTGCCGATCGGCGCCACCCCCGGAAGGAAGGCGGCATCGCGCCGCAGATCGTCCACCGGGTAGTCGGGCACGGGCGCCTCGTGGGTCGTCAGACCGGCGACCGCGACGGAGCCGTCTTCGTCGTACAGGCTCGTGATGAGACGCGTCATGGCGAGCATCGCATCGGGCACGGCGCCGCCGAACATGCCGGAATGCGACGCGTGCGCGAGGGTGCGCACCCCCAGCGTGAACGTGACGTTGCCGCGCAGCGCGACCGTCAGGGCCGGCGTCCGGGCATCCCAGTTGTCGCTGTCGGCGACAACCATCGCGTCGGCCGCGAGCAGCTCGCGGTTCTCGCGGAGGAACGCGGCGAAGGAGCGAGAGCCGAACTCCTCCTCCCCCTCGACGTAGAGCACGAGGCCCAGCTCGAGGTCATCGCCGAACCTGGCGGCCAGGGCACGCAAGGCGGCGATATGCACCATGATCCCGGCCTTGTCGTCGGCGGCGCCACGGCCGTAGAGGCGGTCTCCGACGACGACGGGTTCGAACGGCGCGCTCTCCCAGTCGCCTTCGGCACCCTCGGGCTGCACGTCGTGATGCGCGTAGAGCAAGATAGTCGGTCGCCCGTTCCGGGCGGGCCGGCGGGCCACGACCGCGGGCTGGCCGAGTTCCGGCTCTTGCGGGCCGCCGCCCTGCGGTTCCCCCTCGGCTCGGTCTCTCCCCGCCCCGCCGGCCGGAGACCCTGCGGGCGGGGCGACCGGTGCCCTGCGGATCTCGACGGTCTCGAACAGCCCCGTGCCCAGGGCGAGCCTTCGCACCGCGGCGGCGCTGTCTGCGACGTTCTGCGGGTCGAACGTGGGCCACGACACCGAAGGGATACGGATGAGCGACGCAAGATCTGCGAGGCTCGCCGGCATCGAACCCGCCACGTTCTCGCGCATCCACTCGTCGTCTGTCTCGTGCCGCCGCCCGGCCTCGCTCGTCATACCGGTAATCTTAAGAGGACGATTCGACCGAGGATGAGTGTGGCGAGACGACAGACGCCCGGGGTGCGTACCGAAGGTGTGCCCGACGACGGGCACCAGGAGGCCTCAGAAGAGGCGCGGCAGCCCGCGGCGGGCAAGGGTCGCGCGACGCCGAGCCGGCGCGAGCGTGAGGCGGCGAACAAGCGCCCGCTCGTGCCCGCCGACCGGCGTCAGGCGGCGAAAGACGCCCGGGTGCGCTCTCGGGAGCTGCGCCAGCAGGCCCGCAGCGGCATGGCGGCCGGCGAGGAACGCTATCTGACGGCCCGCGACCGGGGCCCACAACGTCGTTTCGTGCGCGATTACGTGGATGCCAGGCGCAACGTCGCCGAGCTGATGATCCCGGCGATGATCATCATCATCGTGCTCAGCACCATCAAGATCACCGCGGTGCAGCTGGTGAGCACGTTCGCGCTCTGGGCGTACTTCACCGTCGCGATCATCGACTCGTTCCTTCTCTCACGGCGGATCGTGCGGCGGCTGGGCGAGAGGTTCGGCGAGAGCCACGTGCAGCGCGGGGTGCGCTGGTATGGCATTATGCGGGCCATGCAACTGCGGGTCATCCGCCTGCCGAAGCCGCAGGTCCGACGCGGCCAGTACCCGAGGTAGCGGGCGGTGGCTGAGACGGTGACGGCGGCCGCGGACGGCTCGTCGTTGGGCAACCCCGGGCCGGCCGGCTGGGCCTGGTATGCGGGAGAAGACCGCTGGCACGCGGGCGGCTGGCCGCGCAGCACCAACAACCGGGGCGAGCTGATGGCGGTCATCGACTTGTTCGACGCGACCGCCGCGGCACGGTGCCCGCTCGTCGTCATCTGTGACAGTCAGTACGTCATCAACGCGGTGACGACGTGGATGCCGGCGTGGAAGAGGCGCGGCTGGCGCAAGTCAGACGGCAAGCCCGTGCTTAACCGAGATCTCGTGGAGCGCCTCGACGCCGCGCTTGCGGGGCGGGACTATGTCTTCCGGTGGGTCAAGGGGCATGCCGGCCATCCGTTGAACGAGGCGGCGGACGAGCGGGCCCGCGGCTTCGCCGAGGCGATCCGCGACGGCAGACAAGGCCTGACGGGGCCGGGGTTCTAGGGAGTCCGGGTTCCAGGCGATACGCGCTTAGCCGGCCGTCACGCCGCGAACCACGTGCCGTCGGCCCCGCGGGAGAGCCGGCGGTTGATCTGCCGCACCCACAGCGGCCCGGCGTAGAGGAAGGCCGTATAACCCTGCACGAGGCTTGCTCCGGCGTTCAGCCGTTCGGCCACGTCGGCGGCGCTCGTCACCCCGCCCACCGAGACGACGCACAGTCGCGGCGCCCTGGCCCGGATGAGACGGAGCACCTCGAGGGAACGGGCCCGCACGGGCGGGCCGGAGAGGCCGCCTGGTCCGGCCGCTGCGACCGCCTCCGCCGAGGTCCGGAGGCCGTGACGGCTCGTCGTCGTGTTCGTCGCGATGATGCCGTCGAGACCCAGGCGAGTCACGAGGTCGACGATGCGCCCGACCTCGTCGTCGGCGAGG
>DASTNL010000052.1:0-6804 GCA_035720905.1 Microbacteriaceae bacterium | reverse complement strand
AACGTGCTCGTCTGGGGCTTCGGAAGCATCGGGCGCACCCTCGCGCCGCTCCTCGCCGCGCTCGGGGCCAAGGTGAAGGGCGTCGCCCGCACCGGCGGACCGCGCGACGGCTTCCCGGTGGTCACCGCCCGGGCGTTGCCCAAGGAGCTGCCCAAGACCGACGTGCTGGTCGGAATCCTGCCCGGCGCCGCCGACACGACCGGGGCGATCGGCGCCGACGTCTTCGCGGCGCTGCCCGAGCGGGCCCTCGTCGTGAACGTAGGGCGCGGCGTCACGCTCGACCAGAAGGCCCTGGCCGACGCCCTCCGCTCCCGTTCGATCGCCGGCGCCGCGCTCGACGTCGCCACACCGGAGCCCCTGCCGGCCGACGACCCGCTGTGGGAGGCGCCCCGGCTGATCGTCACGCCGCACGCCGCCGGCGGCCGGCCGCTCGGCGCGAACGAGCGGATCGCCCACAATCTGGCCGCCCTCGACGGCGGGGCACCATTCCTGCATCGCGCCCGCTAGAGAGCATCTCTCGGCAGCGTCGTCGACGCAGAAGGAACCTCCGTCGCCGGGGCCGAGCCATCTAGACCTCGCAGGCCCGCGCAGGCCTCCCGCGCCTCACACCCACACCCTGCGGGCCCGCCACGGGCGGGGCGGGGGAGCGTCAACGCTCGAAAATCCCCACGAGGCGGGACTGCTCGATGACGGCGTCTGCGTAGTCCGCCAGGAACTCCTGCCGGGTCGGCTCGCCCGCGACCGCGCGGCCGAGCGCGTAGAGCCAGAAATAGTAGTGGTGCGGGCCGTGGCCGGCCGGCGGCTGCGGCCCCGTCCAGCCTCGCCCGCCGATCCCGCTGGGGCCCTCGCGCACGCCGCGTGCGGCGAGGTCCACCCGACCGGCATCGGCCGGTATGCCGTACACCGTCCAATGAGTGAAGCCGTGCGGCAGCGGGGCGTCGGGGTCGTGGCAGACGAGTGCGAGTTCGACCGTGCCGTCGGGAACACCGGTGAACGCGATCTGCGGCGTCTGGTTGCCGCCGTCGGCCGAATGCGCCTCGGGGATGCGAGAGAGCGGTGCGATGGTCGAGCAGCGCACCGTCAGGGAGCCATCGAAAAGGGGCATGATCTCTTCTCCTTCTTCTCGTTGCGTTGCCGCCGAGCCAGCCGGCCGGCCCGCAGCCCGAACGGCGAGGGTCGAAATGGTGGGGGTCCGGATGGTCTGAAGAGCCGGGGCAGGGCAGGGCAGGTCAGCCGGGCGACGCCGTGTCGGCCGTGGCGCGGATCACCCGCCGGATCTCTTCGGCGACGAGCAGCGGCCTCTCCTCGGGCACGTAATGGTCGGCACCCGCCACGTCGACCCACCGCGCGTCGGGCCGGGCCCGGCGGGCCCGTGCCCAGGCGTCGTCGCTGACGACGGCGCTGCGCTCGCCGCGCAGACACACGAGCGGCGCGGCGAGTCGCAGGAACTCTTCCTCCCACGAGGTGCGGAACCCTTCGACCACACGGTCGAGGGCCCAACCGGGCGCCAGGGGAACCCAGCCGCCCTCAGCCCTGCGGCTATACCCCCAGCGTGCCCGCCGGGCGACCGCATCCGCGGGCATCAGCGGATACCGCCGCTGCAGGTACGCCTCGACCTCTGGCAGACCCTCGAACACCCGATCTCCACCGGCCACCCGCGTCTGCAGGGCGTCGAGCACCGCAGACTCGACATACGGCACGTAGTCGACCGCGACGACGGCCCGCACGCGCGAGGGATGCCGGGCGGCCGCCACCCAGGCGTTGCGCGCGCCCAGCGAATGGCCTGCGAGCACCGCGGTCGGAAGCCCCAGCGCGTCTAGCACCGTGACGATGTCGTCGGCGAAAGACGCCCCGTCGTAGCCGGAATCCGGCCCGCCTTCAGCAGGCCGGGGCTTGAAGCTTCGCCCGTGGCCGCGCTGGTCAAGCGAGACGACGAACGCCTCATCTGCGAGCGCGTCGGCGACCGGACCCCACACGGCGTGGCTCGCCGAGGTGCCGTGCAGCAGGACGACCGGCGCCCCGGCGCCACAGGCGCGGAAGGCCAGGTCAGGCCCTCCGCCCCGCGCGTGGCCGAACCCGTCGGCGTCCCACCGGAGGCTCACCTCGTCACACCTGGTCGATCGTCTCGAGCGCCTTACGGGCGGTGATGAGGCCCCGCACGATCGCCCCCCGCGTCGCATCGACGTCGCCCGGCCCGTAGGTGTACATGCCGCCCTCGGTCTTGAAGCCGAGCTTGCCTTCGGCGATCAAGTCTTTGACGACCTGTGGGGTGTCGGTGCTGGCGTCCAGCTCTTTGTTGAGGTAACTGGAGACGCTCTGATAGATGTCGAGGCCCGCCATGTCGAGCAGGCGCATCGGGCCGACGACGGAGAGCTTGTAGCCGATGCCCCATTTGACGCACGTGTCGACGTCTTCCTGAGTGGCGATGCCCGCCTGCACGAGGGCGACGCATTCGCGCATGATCGCGTAAAGCACGCGGTTCTCGATGAAGCCGGCGATCTCCTTCTCGAGCACCGGGTGGTACCCGAACGCCTTCACGACCTCGCGCACCCGCTCGACGACGGCGGCGTCTGTCTGGTCTCCCGGGATCACCTCGATCATCGGGATGAGATGCGGCGGGTTCGACCAGTGCATGCCGATGAGGCGGCCGGGGTGCTTCATCGCCGGCGAGAGCGAGGAGATCGGGATGCCGGAGGTGTTGCTGGCGATGATCACGTCGTCGCCGACGAGGCCTTCGATCTGGGCGATCACCGACGCTTTGAGGTCGTGCTTCTCCGGCACCGCCTCGATGACGTATTCGGTGCCGTCCAAGGCCGCGGCCAGGTCGTCGAGAAAGGCGATCGTTCCCCCGGCGACACCCGCGCCGAGGCCGTCGAGGACTTTCTCAGCCATGCCGAACGACTTCTCCGCTCGAGCGAGCGCCTCCCTGCTGATGTCGTAGACGCGAACGGCGACACCCGCGTGTTTGAGGGTCGCGGCGATGCCGGGGCCCATGGTTCCCGACCCGACGACGGTGGCGGTGGTGGGAAGACTCATGATGCGTACTCCTTCTGTATGCGGATAGATGTCAGTCGATGGGCCGAGCGGCGCCGGGCGCCGACCCCCACGCTTCCGGGCCGGTCCGGGCCGAGGCCTCAGGACGAGGCGATGCCGACACCCTGCACAGCCTCGACGCGGTCGAGCCTGCGATTGAAGTACATCCAGTAGTTCCGTTGCGCCTTCGGCGGGTAGATGCGGCGGCGCTTCTCCCGGCTCTCTTCGGCGTCTGGCAGGCTGAACGCCGCTTTGCTAGCGACCAGGTCGAGCTGAAACCGTGCGGCCCATTCGAGAAAGATGCCGGCCAGGGTGGCCTCGATCACGTTGTCGCCGACAAACGCGATGCCGTGGTGCTCGAGGAGGATCGCCTCTGCCTTACCGAGTTGCTTCGCGACCGCGACGCCGAGCTCGACCGTGGTGACGATGTGGCTCGTCTGCGTGAATCGCGGCACCCCCTCCTCCGCGAACCAGACGCCGTGGTTGTTGTAGGGCCCAAGTTCCAGATCGGTGGCGCCGAACACGGTGGCGTAGTGGGCGTGGGAATGGCCGACGACGTTCACGTCGGGCCGGGCCCGCATGATCTCCGCGTGCAGCGGCCATTCGAGGTGACGCAGGCCCTGACCCTCCAGCACGTTGCCGTCGAAGTCGATCAGGATGAAGTCGTCGCCGACCACCTCGGAGAGCGCGAGGTTCCCGCGCTTCAGCCAGAGGCCGCGGCCGAACGGGTCGCGCAGCGACAGATGACCCATCGACATGTCGCCGTGGCCCTCCAGTTCGAGGATGCGGTGGGCTCGGGCGACGTCGGTGAGCATGTTCGCGATCGACTCGTCCTGCTGGTACTGCCCTGACGTATAACTCATGACTCCATGACTTCCTCTTCGTTGGGGATCGTTCCGGATGTTCTTGTGCCAGACGCTCCTGCGGCTCGTCGGCCCTCACGCCAATCTGGCGAGCGCCTCGTCTCGGCTGAGGCCGCCGACCCGCTGATGAATCCGGCCGCCCGATGAGACCGCGACCACGATCAGAAGCTCGTCGGCGCGCGGCCCGTCGGGCACCTGAACAGTGACGGCATCGTAGTGCGAACGCACGTAGATCTCATCCTTGAAGGCGAGCGGGATGTCGATCGACGATCCGGCGGCGGCGGTCTTCGATGCGGAGGAGATCCACGCTCTGCCGCCGCCCACCGCGGCGCGGAACGCGTTGCCGAAGACGGTCGTGACGCAGGCGACGACGTGTTCCTGCTCACCGTCGAGGCCGGCGATGCCGCCCTTGCCATAGCCCTCGACCGGCAGGCCGGCAAGAAGCGCCACCGCCCGCCGCCCAAGCTCGGTGCCGAGTGCGGCGCTGGGGCCGGTCAGCGCGGCGAGGTCGTCTTGCCAACGCCCGGCGAACGGGTTCCGAAAGACGACTCCCGCGGCGGCCTTCACGAGCGGGCTATCGGGCGGCGTGCCCCCCTCGTGCCGGATCTCTTGCACGAAGCCGAACCACTCGCGCACCTCGTACGACTCTTCGATCTCGTTCGCAGACATCCTCGTCTTCGCCCTTCCCGTCTTCCTGCTCGTGTCGTTCTCGCGTTCCCAGCCGCGGGTCGCCGTCGCCCTCCGGCCGCCCGACCTCTCGGCGGCGAGCCCGCCGTTGAGACGGCCGCCGCTCAGCCCGCCCGCACCGCGTCGTGCCGGTGCGGGTCAGTCGGGTCATACAGCGTGGTCTCGTTCACCTCGCCGGTGAACTGGTTGCCCTTCGACATGTCTCTCGTGTCGGCGTAGCCCTGCGACCGGGTCTGGGCACGGTCGGTGTACGGCCGCTCCAGGCGCTCCCACTCTCGGATCGCGTCGGGCAGGTCGCCGAGGGGATTGTCGGAGACCACCTGGGCGAGGGTGTACGCGTTCATCATCGAACATCCGGCGCCCTGGGCGAGGGCCGGGCACATAGCGTGCGCCGAGTCGCCGACCAGGGCGACCCGGCCGCGGGTCCATTCGTCGAGGCGGGTCGTCTGGTAGCCGTAGTGCTTGCCCTCCTTGCGCGCGACCTCTTCCAAGACGGGCGCGAGCTGAGGGTGGATGGAGGTCCACAAGTCGAGGTCGATGGGCACCCGGGTGCCCGCCTCGTCTGCGGCGGGCGCCATGAGAGCCAGGTAGAGTTCCTTGTCGTTCACCGGCGTGTAGAGCACTCGCAGCACACGCGGCTCCAGGTTCCAGAAGTCGATCATGTTGTCCCAGTCGGTCTCCGGCTCGATCGCCGCGAGATCCGCCTTGCGCCGGCCGACGAGGAACCGGCTGATGCCGTCGCGGGAACGCTGCCGGTCGTAGCGAAAGCCAAGGGAATCTCGCACGTTCGAGCCCACGCCGTCGGCCCCGACGACGAGATCGGCCTCCAGCCGCGTGCCGTCGCGGAGCGTCATGACCCCGTCGTCGGTCGCGGAGGCAACCTCAGAGCCGGGGATGACCTCGGCCCCGGCGGCCCGGGCGGCATCCAGCAGGGTCTTGTGCAGGAACGGCCGGGTCATCGTGCGCCAGCGGATGCCCTCCAGGGCCTCGGCGGAGACGGTTCGGTTCTGCATGCGCGTCTCATAGAACGGCGGGGTCATTGAGCGCGTCATCAACGTGTCGGTCACGCCGAGCGCGTCGAGCACCGCGAGGCTGTTCTGCCAGAGCAGAATGCCGGCACCCTCTTCGCGCAGCTTCTTGCCACGCTCGTGCACCCGCACCGACCAGCCCCGCTGTGCAAGAGCGGTCGCCATCGTGAGGCCGGCGAACCCCGCCCCTGCGACCTCGGCATGCCGTCTGTGGGAAGTAGTCATCCGGTCGTGCCCCTTTGCTCTGCATGCGGGCCTCCTCCGTCGGGGGCCAGCTTGTTGTCATATGTTACAAACTGATTCTCACATCACGCAATAGGGTCTTACGGCGACTCTCTTCGCCGACGAGGGGCGTCGCAAGGATCTGGCGCACGCAAAAAGACCGGAAACTCACGACATATCCGGCCTCGAGACCTGCCAGCAAGCCCTTGACCATGCGTATAAGTTCTCGTATGGTAACGGTCAACCTGTACATCGTGATACCACCAGCGAAAGTCGCGTACGAAAGCCGACAAAGCTCGGGTGCCTGCACCGACCGCACGGCGACCCTGCCGACCACGGCCATCTGGCCGGCTGATCAGTCAGCCCGCCAGGCCGAACGGAGGGGCGGCCTGCCACCGAGCCGCCGGGCGCTGAAGAGAAGAGAGCCATGAGCGACGATTCCGTGCTGAAGGAGATCTCCCAGGGCGAAGAGGCCACTCGGCAGGTGCTCGACGCCGTGTTCGCTCACCCGGAACTGGCGCACGAGGAGCATCGAACCTCGGCCTATCTACGCGGCCGGCTGGCCGAGGCGGGGCTCACGGTCGAGGAAGGCGTCGGCGGGATGCCCACTGCGTTCCGGGCGCGCCCAGACTCCTCTTCGAGCGCTCGCGGCACTCGTGGCCGCCGCCGACGAGGTCGGCCCGTCGCGCCTGCTGCTCGAGCACATCGAGCTGGACGGCGACGTGGAGGAGGGCACCGGGCTCGTCCTCGACGCGGAGGCGCTCTTCTTCGGCGAGGAGTTCGTGACAGAGCCGCCCCCGCTGCCGTTCGCAACCGACTTCGGCAACATCTCGCACCTCGTGCCCGCCGCCCTCATCGGGGTCGGGCGCCCTGGCGGGTGGGGCTTTCACACGGCGCGGGGAGCGGCAGAGTTCTCGTCGCCGGACGCGTTGCGAAGCGCCCTCACCATCGCCCGGGTCCTCGCGCTCTCC
>DASTNL010000051.1:0-2219 GCA_035720905.1 Microbacteriaceae bacterium | reverse complement strand
GGTCCAGTACGGGTACCCCGCGAGCCAGACCTCGGGGAAGACGATGAGCTCGGCTCCCCCCGCCGCCGCCTCCCGAATCGTCTCGCACGCTCGCTCGATCGACCGGTCACGGTCGAGGTAGACGGGCGAGACCTGCGCGATCGCCACCTTGACGCTGTCGCGGCCGCCGAGCACCATGTTCCGCCTCTCCATCGCGGCTACCTCCGTCGGGTCGTAGATCTCGCGGCGAGCCTACGGGTCGGGGAAGGGCGCAGTTGTCACCCGATCGCGTACTCCTTGCGGCGGGTCGACATGACGTGGTTCCCTGAACGGGACGCGCCGGCGATGATCCGGTCGGAGCGATCGTCGCCGACCGACGTGCCGGCCGGCTTCTGTCGGAGCGCCCTTGCGGATCGACACGATGCGGAACCTCGAGACGCTGCGGGGGGGCGGCTTCGGCCGCCCCCCGCAGTCCCTGGCTGGGCCGAAAAACCTATGCCGAGGGGTGGGCGACCACGCGAGTCGCCGTCAGTGCCGGCGTGGCCCCGTTGGCCAGGTCGGCGGCGCAGCTGCGCGCGTGGATGTTCACCCGGTCGCCGGACTTGAGGTCGGCGGCCATGTGGTCGCCGCTCCGGTTGACCTTGGTCGACGTGGTCAGCGCGACCGGGACAGGCTGGGTCCCCTTCTTGTAGGCCCGGGCGAACCGGTTGCCGCCGGTCACCGTGACCGACAGCGTCGAGGGGGCTGCCGCTCCGTCGGCCGCGAGCTTGCCGGTCAGCACCACGCTGACCATCGGCTTGCACCCTGGCCCGGTCTTGGGCGGCTTGCCCTTGCCCGAGGGCGGGGCGGCGATCGCGATCGAGGCGAGGGCGAGGGCTGCCATCGAAACGCCGGTCAGTGTCTTCAGCTTCATGGAGTCGGGTCTCCTTCGGGTAGTCCGTGTCGAGCGGTCGTCTCGGATCGTTTCCGGCCGCGCAAGCAGCGGGTCATGCGAACGTAAGAGCCGTGTAAGGCGGCGAACCTCGAACGGGTGATTCGAGCGCGACCGGCCGGCGTCCGACCCTCCGGCGAGGGTCGGATCAGGGCGCGAGCCGCCTACTTGCCGCTGATGTGCCGCTGTTGCCGCAGGGCGAGGATCTCGACCTGGGCGGGGTCGACCGTGCCCGAGATGCCGGACGCCGTCACCGTGGAGAGGACCCGTCCCGACCGCCACAGGACGACGACGACGTCGGCCGAGAGCTTCGACGACTTCTCCGTGACCTTGTAGATGCGGGCCTCGTTGCCGAGCGGAACGCCCACGGCGAGCCGGTGCGTCGGGAACTTCTTCGTGGACTCGACATTGGCCTCCACGTACCGCATGGCTGCATGAGCTCCGCCAGGGGCCTGGTAGACGGTCGCATTCGACTGCGCCCTGAGGATGCCGAGCAGGGCCGTCCCGGTCTTGTTGTAGACGACCGAATAGCCGTTGACGTAGCCGAACCGGGCAAACGTCTTCGGCGGGACGCCTTTCGCGGCGAGCCGCTTCGAGACGTAGTGCGGAGCATTGCGCTGGAAACCGCTCGGGAAATCGGCGGGCCGCAACACGAACGGCCTCGGGTCGGTCGCAGCACCCCATGCCGCAGCCGCGTACACGCACGCCGCCACGGCGATCGCCGCCGAGATCTTCGCCTTCACCGTCGCATCCTTTGCTGTTGCCGACAACCCGTCAAGAGCAGCTTTCGTCAGCGGCAGGCTAGCGCCTCGTCTAGGGTCGACCGGTGCTCCTCGCCGCTCGCTGAAAGGCGCGAGCCCGACCGGCCGTGCGCCTTCGCCTGATGAGGGACCCCGACGACACCATCGCGCAGTTCGGCCTCGGAGCCGACGATGTCGCTGCCTGGCACGCGAGCGGGCTCCACGGCGATCGCCTCGACGACTGGCTGACCGACCGCGTCGCCCGGCGGCCGGCCGGGGAGCGCGCCCGGGCCGTGTACGGCGCCGACGACGTCCACGACTTCGCACGGCGCGCCGTCCTCGATGCGCTTGCTCTCGAGCCGGGCGAGCGTCTGCTCGAGCTCGGCTGCGGCGGCGGGCTGCTGCTCCGCGAGGCGGTCGAAGCCGGCGTCGTCGCGACCGGTCTCGACCACAGCGAGGAGATGGTCGGGCTCGCGCGTGAGCGCGCGCCGGGCGCCGAGGTCGTCGTCGGCCGCGCGGAGCAGCTGCCGTTCGAGAAGGCGACCTTCGACGCGGTCGCGATGTCCGTC
>DASTNL010000050.1:0-7329 GCA_035720905.1 Microbacteriaceae bacterium | reverse complement strand
CTTTTGCCCGACGTGTTCTACGCGCCCCGGGGCCTGACGACGATCGTCTTGATGCTGGGTATCCCGGCCGCATTGCGCATGCCGAGCTTCAGCCAGGGCGTGCTCTTCTTCGTCGTCATGCTCTCGACAATCGTCATGACGGTCGGCAGCATCTTCTTCACACCGAAGTCTGCGAGGCGCGAACAACCAGAGGACGGCCCTGCGGAGACGTTGCCGACCGCCGCGGCTCGTCGGGAATAGCGCGAGAGCGTCGGCTAAGACTCACAGCAGCCAGGGAACGCGCGGAAGCACCCCCAGAATCCACGACGGCGCGCTGGGGAGAGCTCGGGAACGCCCGCCGGGGGTCCGCGCTCGCCGGGCGGCGTCGCAGGCCTCCGCCGCTGGCCCCTCACGCGGGGCGGGCGTTCAAGCCCCCCGTACGCGCACGCTCGCCCCCAGCGACGACCTCGTGGTGCAAGGATGTGGGCTTTCCGAGGGTGAAGTCGGCGAGGCTCGCGTGTGCGACGCTTTTATGCCATTCGAGGAATTTATCGAGGGCTTTTCGCGACGACCAACGGGAGACGACGAGAAATCGGCCCTCCTCGCCCCGCTGTTCGCACACCTCGGCGCTCAAGCACCCGGGCGCCCGCCGCGCGGCCGTGGCGTTCTCCGCCGCTGCCTCGAGAAGGCCGGTACGCTGGCCGGGCCGCATAACGAGCGTCGTGACACGAATAACGGCCGCCTGAGAGTCCATGACACCAGTTTGCAGCCCAGGGAGCGGCCGACGCCGGAAATTACCAGCCCTCGAGCAGCCTCGCCGACGAGCAGTCTCACCGACGCCGAAAGCGGGCTCTTTCGCCCCTCGCGGGCGGGACTCGCCGCGCCCGACGGCCAGACGGCCGATCCGGCATGCTTTCGCCCCGCCGGCAGAGCCCCGGGGCCAGGGCCAGGTCGGCCGAAGGCTACCCCGCGGCCGTATCGGTATCGGCGGCCGACACCGGATGCCCCGGGCGGCCCCGACCTACCCCGCGGCCTCCCCGGGCGCGGCAGAGATGTTCACGAGCCAGGTGACGCCGAACTTGTCGGTGCACATGCCGAACACGTCGCCCCACATCGCCTTCTCCAACGGCATGCCGACCTTCGCTCCGGTGCTCAGGCCATCCCAATAGCGGCGTAGCTCGGCCTCGTCCTGCCCGGTGAGCGAGACCGAGCAGTTGCCGGCGGTATATTCCATGCCTTTCGGCGTATCAGAGGCCATCAAGGTCAGCCCTCCGCTCGTCGTCAGCGCGCCATGCATGATCAGATCGGCCTCGGCCGGGTCTTCGGAGGCATGGAACTCTCCGAACGTGCTCAGCGTGAGCTCGCCGCCGAACACCGTGTGATAGAACTCCATCGCCTGCCGCGCCGTATCGCGAAAGCTGAGGTATGGGTTGAGCTGCGTAGCCATCTGGTCATGCCCCCCCTTGACGCGGCCACGGCAGCACCAGGGTGGCGTCGCCGGGCGCGTTGCGTAGATTATGAGCCCATCCGCCGCTCCACGCGAGGGGCACGTCGCACCGCAACACGCCCACGATGACGGCTTCGCCGACGCGCCCACGACGTGCCCACCGGGTCACCTCGACCGTGCCGTGGCCGACCGAGAAGAGTCCGGCCGCGCTCCGGCCGAGAACGGCTCTCGGCGCCTCTCATTCGCTCTCGGCGAGCGGCGCGAAATCCATTGTGTGCGACACGCCGGCGTGCTAGCGTTTGCAGCTTTACCGGGGGAGGAATCATGCAAAGGATCGTGCCGAACGTGTGGTGCCAAGGCACCGCGGCCGAAGCCGGCGAGTACTATGCCGCGACGTTCCCCGACACATCGTGGGAGGTGACCGCGTCGTATCCGACGGAGGATCTACCCGACTTTCAACGCAGCCTGTCAGGCCAACCGCTGGTCGTCGACGTCGCCATCGAGGGCTACCAGATTCGGTTGATCAACGCCGGAGACGAGTTACGGCCGACGCCGGCCGTGTCGTTCATCGTGAACGTGGATCCGCCGTCCTTCGAGGGTGGCGAAGACGAGGCCCGCTCCGTGATCCACGAGCTGTGGGAGGCCCTCGCCGACGGCGGCGAGGAACGTATGCCTCTAGACGAATACCCGTACAGCAAGCTCTACGGCTGGGTGGAAGACCGATACGGCGTGAATTGGCAGCTGATGCTCACCGACCCGAACGGAGAGCCGCGCCCGAGGATCGTGCCCCAGCTCTTCTTCGCGGGCGACGTCGCCCAGGCCAGGGAGGCGATCGACTTCTACACAGGCCTGTTCCCCGACTCGCGCATCGGCACCCTCGCGCCAAGCCCCGACGATGCCGCACGCGTCCTCTACGGCGACTTCACGCTGGCCGGCCAATGGTTTTCGGCGATGGATGCCGGCCCGGGCCACGACATCACGTTCACGCCGGGAGTCTCCCTGCAGGCCGACTGCACCGACCAGACGGAAATCGACCGGCTGTGGCACGCCCTCTCCGCCGTGCCCGAAGCCGAGCAGTGCGGCTGGCTGACAGACCGGTTCGGCGTGAGCTGGCAGATCGTGCCCGACAGCATGGCCGACCTCATGCAACACCCCGGCGCATATCAACGGATGCTGGCCATGAAGAAGATCGTCATCGACGAGCTCTGAGACGGCCCCTCACTCCTCCTCGTACCAGGGCGCGTAGATGATGGCGCCCATGACCGGCACCGCGAGGAACCAGAGCCACGCCCACCGGAAATCAAACATCAGCCCGGTCAGAAAGAAGAGTAGAACCGTCGCGACCGGCGTGACGGCCATGACCGTGGCTCCGATCCTGCCGCCCAAGGGCCGGACCCCGCCACGACGTAGCCGCCTGCCCCGCGGGCGGCGCGAAGGAGCGGGCTCACCGTGCGGCTCCTGCGGCACCGCGGCCGACCCCTGCTGCCCACCGCCCACCGGACGTGACACGAAAGGCGGAGCCGACAGGTCCGACGTGCGCCCATCCTCTGGCTGCGGTGCTACTCCTCCCGGCAGACGCTCCGCCGGGTCTGGAGCGGGGTGCGCCGGCACCCGCGGCGCACGCCTCTCTGGGGAGGACCCCTCCACCGCGGACGAGGAGTCCACGCGTCTCTCCCGGGCGGGCCGCTGTGGCACGGCCGAGGAGGACGGAGCCGGCGCGTCCGACGCAGGCTCCGCGACCCCCTCCGGCGCCCGGGATGAGCGCCACGCCTCACCCCCGCGGCTGCCGGGATCGACGGCGGCCGTGCCGTGCGCCTCCCACGGCAGGTCGGGGAGGGTGGGAAGGTCTGCGAACGGTCCCATCAGGTCGTCGCGAGTGCGTGCGGAAGAGACGATGCGCGAACGTTCCTCGAATTCAGCCGCGGTGATTCGGCCGTCGATCGCATGGCGGCGCAGGGTCGCGACCGCGGCGTCACGCTCCGCATGACTCAGCCGTTCTTCGGGTCGGTCAGGGTTCCGGTAATCGACCATCTCTCCATGGTGCCCCACCTCGCTATGTGCCCGCGATGGACAAGCGCGAGGCACCCGATTATCATGTGGTCTGACCACAAAGCAAAGGGTGCCAGGATGCCGAGGACCACGACGTCGCCAAGCGGTGACGGGCACACCGCCACCGACCAACGGCCGGGCGCACGGGCGTGGCAAAGCGTGCTCACGACGATCGAGGGGCGGCTGCTGACGGGCGAGCTCGCGCCCGGCGACCACCTGCCGCCCGAGCGCACCCTTGCCGCGGAGCTGGCCGTCGGCCGCTCCAGCGTACGGGAGGCGTTGCGCGTCTTAGAGGCGCTCGGTCTCATCCGCACCGCCACCGGCAGCGGGCCTTCCGCCGGCGCGATCATCGTCGCCGCCCCTCGCGGCGGCATGAGCGCCCTCCTGCGCCTTCAGGTCGCGGCGCAGGGTTTCCCCGTGCACGACATCGTGCACACCCGCCTGCTCCTGGAGACCGGCATCGTCGAAGAGCTCGCCCGCACCACACCGCGCCCGGCCCTCGCCTCCTGCCGCTCTCTTCTCACCGCGATGAGCGACCAGGCGCTGCCCTCCGGCGACTTTCTCGCCCTCGACACCCGCTTTCACGTGGCCCTGGCCGAGGCTACGCACAACACGGTTGTGACCGCGATGATGGCCGGGCTGCGGGAGTCGATCGAGTCGTACGTCTTCGCCGGCTCAGCCGCGCTGCCCGACTGGGGCCGGACGGCGGCGCGCCTGCGGTGCGAGCACCAGGCAGTCATCGACGCGATCGAGCAAGGAGAGAGCGCGAAGGCGCGCACGCGCATCCGCGACCACATCACCGGCTACTACGCCGAGATCTCCGCCCCCTCGGCTGCCGCCGCGACCGACGAGGGCCCCCGGCCTCCCGCTCCGGCGCGATGAACACACCAACCGGCCGCGGCGCGCGGCAGCACCGAGATCATGCGATGAACACCGCGGAGAGGGCCGGGAACAGACCGTGGGGCGCGGCGCCGTGATGGCGCCTCCGACCCGATCCGCACACCGCCAAACAAGCAACCGAGACCCCTCCAGAGAAAGGACCACGATGGTCACCAGACAGATTCCCAACCCGTCGGAGATCTTCGAGCTGATGAAATTCAAGAAGCCGACCCTCGACTTCAAGAAGCGCCGGCTGGAGAACGCGCTGACCATCGAAGACCTGCGTCGCATCGCCAAACGCCGCACGCCGGCGGCCGCCTTCGACTACACGGACGGCGCCGCGGAGGGCGAGATCTCGATCACGAGGGCGAGGCAGGCGTTTCGCGACATCGAGTTCCGGCCAGGTATCCTGCGCGGCACCGACAAGGTCGACACGACCAGGCAGATCTTCGGCGGCCCCTCCGCGCTGCCGTTCGGCATCGCACCCACCGGGTTCACACGCCTCATGCAGACCGAGGGTGAGACGGCAGGCGCCTCGGCGGCTGGCGCGGCCGGCATCCCCTTCTCGCTGTCGACCCTCGGCACCACCTCGATCGAAGACGTCAAGAAGGCGAACCCGGCCGGCCGAAACTGGTTCCAGCTGTATGTGATGCGCGATCGCGAGATCTCTTACGACCTCGTGCGGCGCGCGGCGGCGGCCGGCTTCGACACGCTCTTCTTCACGGTGGACACGCCCGTCGCGGGCGCCCGGCTGCGCGACAAACGCAACGGCTTCTCCATTCCGCCCCAACTGACGGCCAAAACGATCCTGAACGCGATCCCACGCCCCTGGTGGTGGTGGGACTTTCTGACGACACCGCCGCTCGAGTTCGCCTCGCTCACCTCCACCGGGGGCACGGTCGGGGAACTTCTCGACGCGGCGATGGACCCGACGATCAGCTTCGACGACCTGAAGACCATCCGCGGCCTCTTCCCCGGCAAGCTCGTCGTCAAGGGCGTGCAGAACCTGCCCGACGCGAAGAGGCTCGTCGACCTCGGCGTCGACGGCCTGGTTCTCTCCAACCACGGCGGCCGCCAGCTCGACCGGGCTCCCGTGCCGTTCCGCCTCCTCCCGGAGGTCGTGCGCGAGGTCGGCCGTGACGTGGACGTGGCGATGGACACCGGCATCATGTCGGGCGCCGACATCGTCGCCGCGATCGCGATGGGCGCCCGCTTCACGCTCGTCGGCCGCGCCTACCTCTACGGGCTCATGGCCGGCGGCCGGGCGGGCGTGGATCGTGCGATCCAGATTCTGCGCGACGGCGTCATTCGCACCATGAAGCTGTTGGGCGTCGCGACGCTCGACGAGCTCACCCCCGACCACGTCGTGCAGCTCACGCGGCTCTCCCCGGTACGGCGCGCCCAGCAAGAGACGACGCGCGTCTGAGGGGTGGAACCGTAGCTGCCTCATGCTGACCTCGGGCAGCGCGCAGGCGTGACCGATGCCGTCTGGTCCTGTATGTGCATTCGTGGTGCTGACCTCGGGCAGGCAGCGCGCGGGCGTGACTGGCCCGCAGGTGACGAAACCCACGGAGGGAGGCAGCGTCATGCGCCGACTCGACACATACCCGGGCGGGCACCGAGCCGCGAGCCGCGAATAAGCCCACGTCGCGCATCGGGGTCGGTAGCGTCGTCTTCATGAACGATTCCAGCCTCCCGACACTTGAGCGTTATTGCGACGTCGTGGTCATCGGAGGCGGCCCCGCGGGCCTTGCCGCCGCACTCGAAACCGGGCGCCGCCGACGTTCGGTGATCGTGATCGACGCCGAGGATCCGGCCCTGACGGACGGGACCGGGACCGCAGACGACGATGCGCTCGCGGCTGCGCGCGAGAAGGTCCGCGGCTGGGGCGGCGAGATCATCACCGGGTGGGTGGAGCGCGTGACGCACACCGACGACGACCTCTTTCGCGCCGAACTGGCCGGCGGTGGCCGAGTCGTGGCACGTCGGGTCGTCATCGCACCCGAGGGGCCTGCCGACGTGCTCCCGGAGGTCGAGAGCGCGCACCCTGAGGCCAAGGGCACCGGGCCGGCGCCCCGCCTGCCCGAACAGGGCATGCCCGCGCCCGAGAAGGCGGCCAGCTCCACCAAGATCCCTGGCGTCTACGCGATTGCGCCTGCCACCCGGGCGGAGGGGTGGGCAGCCCTGGCCGCGGAGGGCGCCCAGGCCGGCATAGCGGCGGCGTCAAGCCTCGCCGACGAGGATGCCCGGGCAGGTTCGGCCCCGCGCCCCTCGGGCAACGAAGCCGACTGGGACCACCGCTACAGCGGCGACCCGCTGTGGAGCGGCAACCCGAACGGCGCCCTGGTCGCCGAGGCCGGCGAAATCGCTCCCGGCAGTGCCCTCGACGTCGGCGCCGGCGAGGGCGGCGACGCGCTCTGGCTGGCGGAGCACGGCTGGCGAGTGACGGCCAGCGACATCTCCCGCCGCGCCCTGGAACGCGTCGAGGCCGAGGCGCAACGCCGTGGCCTGTGCGTCGCCTGCCACCATGCCGACGCCAACGCCCCGGGCGCGTTCCCACACGAGGCCTTCGACCTCGTCTGTGCCAGCTACGCGTCGATCCCCCGCACGCCCGACGACCGGGCCGTGCACGGCATCGTCGGCTCCGTCGCCCCCGGGGGCACGCTTCTCGTGATCGGCCACGACCTCAGGCCGGCCGAGGAGCACGCCGATACGGCCACGCCCTGCGTGGCCGGGCATCCCGACCTGACAGCTGGCCTGGAACACGCGGGCCATGGCACGTCGTTCGACCCGGAGGCCTACGTGCGTGTCGACGATTTCGCGGCGGCGCTCGCGGGCCGGGCCGACTGGGTGGTCGAGGTCCATGAGGCCCGCCCACGGCCCGCCGGGGCGGCCTCCGCCTCGCATCACACGAGCGACCTCGTGTTCCGCGCCCGGCGCCGCGCCTGAGACGGGGCGGCGCGGGCGGGCGACAC
>DASTNL010000049.1:0-3508 GCA_035720905.1 Microbacteriaceae bacterium | reverse complement strand
CCGACGCACCCGCTCCAACCCGCTGTACTCCGTCATCGCGATCGGGCTCTCGCTCGTCGCCGGTGCGACCGTCACGCTGCTCCTCGGCGCGGGCGGCTGGACGCCGCGGGCGGCGCTTGCCGGTGTCGCCGTCACGCTCGGCGTCTGCGGGCTCGCGGTCGTCGTCAACGGGTTCCTCGGCAGACGCAGCGGCGGTGCGGGGGGCGTCGCAATCCTCGCAGTGATCGCCCTCGTGCTCGGTTCACCGTTCGCCTGGGTTGCCGGGCCGGTCGTCACCGGCCGTTCGGTGTCGTGGTCGCCGAGCTACTCGCCGGCCACCGTGGAACGCACCGTCGTGGGCGGCTCGGCGCGGCTCGACCTCACCCACTACTTCGACGGCGGCTCTTCGGAGACCGCAGGGTCGGGATCGCAGGCCGGCACCGTGATCCTGCGGGTCGTCGGCGGCCCGGCCGAGGTCATCGTGCCCGCCGACGCCTCCAGCCGGGTGACGGCTCGGGCGCTCGGCGGCTCGGTCACCCTCGACGGGCGCACCTCTGACCGGCCGTTCGCCTCCGAGCGGGCATCGTTCGGGCCTGTGACCCCCGGGGCGGCAGGCCGCCGCGTCGTCGTCGAGGTGTGGGTGCTCGGCGGCGAGATCACGGCGACCCAGGCCCGGTTGCCCGAGGGCGTGACGGGATCGCAGACGAGACAGACGAAGGAGCCGACGACATGACCCCCCACGAGAACGCGAACAACGGTAAGAATGCGAACGACGAAACCCCGACCGGCGAGAACGCGAACGACCAAGACGTGAGCGACAAGAAAGAGGGCCCGGCAAGGGCCGAGGCAGTCGCCGCCGGCGCCGAGGAGCCCGGCGTGGCCGGCTCCGGTGGGGGCGATGCTGGCCGAGGCGCGGAACCCGCCGCCTCCGAGCCCGCGCCGGCGCCATACGACGACTATGCCGAACGGCCGGTGCGCGTCGGCACCGTCGTGTGGGGCTTCCTGCTCGTCGGCATCGCCGCCGTCTTCTTCACCGCGTCCCAGGTGGATCTGAGTGGTGTTTCCCCGGCCCTCATCGCCGTCTGGGTGGTGCTCGGCATCGGCGCGATCACCATTACGGGCGGCGTGACCGGGGCGCTCCTGCGCCGGCGGTGAGGGGGAAGACTACGCGTTCTGGCGCCGGAAGGTGCGGGTGCCGATCCACAGCCCGGCGGCTATCAGCACCGCCGCCCAGAAGACCGCCCAGGCGACGGTCGGCCCCCAGGCTCCGCCGGTGAAGAGGTCGCGGATGCCGGTCACGATGTGTTTCACCGGAATGACGTCGGAAACCCGCTGCAACCATACCGGCGCGAGGGTCATCGGCAGGAGGATGCCGCTCAGGAGCAGCACCGGCAGAGACACCCCGTTCGCGACGGCGGCGAGCGAATCCTCCGTCTTCACGGTGAGGGCCAGCGCGTAGCCGCCCGCCGAGATCGCGCCGGTGAGGATCAGCGCCAGGACGAAGCCGAGCAGCATGCCCCAGAAGGAGCCGCGCATGCCGAACACGAAGCCGAGCACGAGAAGGATGACGCTCTGCACGGCCACCTGCAACACGTCGCGCAGCACCCGGCCGAGAAGGAGCGCCATCCGGCTGGCCGGGGTCACCCGCTCGGCCTCGATGACACCGTCGCGGTATTCGCCCAGCAGCCCGAAGCCGACGAAGAGCGCGCCGAAGATCGCCAGCTGCACGAGCAGCCCCGGCACGAAGAAGGTGTATGCGTTGGTCGT
Source organism: Microbacteriaceae bacterium (assembly GCA_035720905.1). Taxonomy (GTDB): domain Bacteria; phylum Actinomycetota; class Actinomycetes; order Actinomycetales; family Microbacteriaceae; genus DASTNL01. The sequence goes on along the minus strand of DASTNL010000049.1, from coordinate 1,762 downwards.
GCCGAGCTGAGAGGCCAACGGCTTCAGGAGCGGGCCGAAGAGTGCAAGGTAGAGCACCGGCTGCAGCACGCCGATCGCGATCCAGGCGGGCTCCCGCAGCGAGAGTCGCAGCTGGCGGCGGAAGATGATGCCGGTCTCGTGCACGAAGTTCATGAGGCCTCCTCTCGCAGCGAGCGGCCCGTCATCGTGAGGAAGACGTCGTCGAGGGTGGGCCTTCGCACCTCGATGGAGTCGAGGGTGACCCCGGAAGCGTCCAGCGCGCGCAGCAAGGCCGGCAGCGCCGCGCCGCCGTCGCGGATGCGTGCGCTGACGACGAGCCCCTCCGCCTGTGCCGCGTCTTCTGCCGCGCGGCTCAGCGTCGCCACGGCCGTGGCGACGTCGGAGCCCGCGGCGAGGGTCAACGACACGAGGTCGCCGGAGACTTGGCGCTTCAGGCGATCGGGCGTGTCACCGGCCACGATCACGCCGTGGTCGATGACGAGGATGCGGTCGCAGAGCGCATCCGCCTCGTCGAGGTAATGCGTGGTGAGAAAGACGGTGCTGCCTCGCACCGTGCGCAACGCCGAGATATGCGTCCACAGGTTGGCGCGAGCCTGCGGGTCGAGGCCGGTCGTCGGTTCGTCGAGGAAGACGAGCCTGGGATCGTGCACGAGCCCCATGGCGATGTCGAGTCGGCGCCGCTGCCCGCCGCTCAGCGTCTTCGTCGGCCGATCCCATGTTCCGGCCAGGTCGAGCTGGTCGAGAAGCTCCCGGCCGCGCGCGGTCGCCTTCGCCTTGCCGATGCCGTAGAGCATGCCGTGGTCCACGATCTCGGGGCCGGCGAGCGCGTTCCGGCTGGTCGACCCGCTCTGCGAGACGTAGCCGATCGAGCGGCGCACCTTCACGGCGTCGCGGAACAGGTCGAAGCTGGCGACGCTCGCCGTGCCGGAGGTCGGTTTGAGCAAAGTCGTGAGCATGCGCAGCGTCGTGGTCTTCCCTGCGCCGTTGGGGCCGAGAAAGCCGACGATCTCGCCTTCTGCCACGTCGATGTCCACCCCGGCGACGGCCTTGATCTCCTTGCGCGCCTTGCCGTGCCGCGTCACGAACGTGCGGGTCAGACCCCGGGCATGGATCATGAACACGCCTCTCTCTCGGTGTCTCGGTGTCTCGTGGTGGCGATGTCGGGCGGAACGTTCGCGTGAACGGCCGTGAACGACAACCGTAGCCCCCGGTGGCGGCGTGCGAGACCTGCCGGGCCGCAGACTGAGTGCGAACCGGGTGTGGCTTCTCGGGCGTGCGACCTTTCGGGTGTGAGGCCGTCGGCGAACCCGCTGTGGGTGCCGGGCGTTCAGTGACCGGCGGGTCGGATGTGGAAGAGCTCGGCACGGCGGGTGATGGTGCGTGCTCGGGCGAGGCGCGGCTTGTCGCTGCCGTCGCGGATGACGCTGCCGCGCGCCTCGAAGTCGGCCAAGAAGTCGATCGCCCACGCGACGTCTGCCGGGGAGGGGCTCATCGACTCGTTGATGATGGCGGGCTGCTCCCCGTCGAGACACAGCTTGCCCGTCATGCCGAGGCTCACCGCATCCGCCGCCTGTTCGCGCAGGAGCGCGTGCGTGCTGCCGACGGTCGGCCCGTCGATCGGGCCCGGCAGGCCGCTGATCCGGCTGGCCAAGACGAGCCGGGTGCGCGGATACGACATCGCGAGCGCCGTGTTCTCCGCCCCCGTGTCGCGTCGGTAGTCTCCTGAGCCGAACGCCAACCGGTAGGCGCCGTCGGCCCGCGC